>JADLEX010000043.1 GCA_020845895.1 Deltaproteobacteria bacterium
AAGACGACGAAGATCGCTCCCGCGCAGCCGACACCCGCAGTGGTTGCTCCGGTCAAGAGTTCCGACGGACGGCGCCAATTCATCTGGCCGACCAAGGGCGAAGTGCTGCGCAAGTTCGGCAAGGGACCGGACGGACGCCTGAACGAAGGGCTCGATATTTCGGCGGCGGCGGGAACGAAGATCGTCGCGGCCGCGGACGGCGAAGTCATCGTCAGCGGAACACCGCTCGCGGGGTTCGGCAACATGGTCGCGGTTCAGCACGCCGGGGAATACATGACCGTTTACGCGCATAACCGCGTGAATCTCGTGAAAAAGGGCGACAAGGTGAAGCAGGGGCAGGTCATCGCCGAGGTCGGCGACACCGGCCGCGCCACCGTCCCGCACCTGCATTTCGAGATCCGGCACAAACTCGCGACGATCGATCCTCTGACGTTGCTGCCGAACTGAAATCCCGGGAGAACCGACCATGCAAGACTTGGCCGATCGCATTCGTGATATCCCCAATTTTCCGAAACCCGGAATCCTTTTCAAGGACATCACGACCTTGCTGTCCGACGCCGACGCGTTTCGCCGCACCGTTCGCGCGCTGGCCGATCGCTATCGCGACCGAAACATCGAACGCGTTGTCGCCATCGAAGCCCGAGGTTTCATCTTCGGCGCGGCGCTGGCGTACGAACTCGGGGTGGGATTCGTCCCGGTTCGCAAACCGAAGAAGCTGCCGTACAAAACGCGCTCGGCGAGCTACGAGCTGGAATACGGCACCGATACGCTGGAGATCCACGAGGACGCCGTGAGCCCAGGTCAGCGCGTCGTGATCGTCGACGATCTGCTTGCGACCGGCGGAACCGTACGCGCGGTGGCGGGACTCGTTCGCGACATGGGCGGCGCAATCGAGGAGTGCGCGTTCGTGATCGAGCTCGATTTTCTGAACGGTCGTGCGAAACTCGACGGCGTTCCGATCCACAGCCTGATTCATTTCTGACGCACGGGATTTCGCGAAGGGCCGGGCATCAATTCCTGGGGTCCCGATCGACCTTCAATAGTCATAATCTATATTATGTCAAATTACGGATTGATCCGGGTTTTACGAAACGCCTGAATGTGGGAGCCCACCGGCACGGAACCCACCGCGATGTGCTGCTCGCCGTCGTCAACCGCGAGACCCGTGGACCCGCCCCCGTCGAGTTGAAACGCGAACTGGGCTGCGATGGGTTCCCGCAGGCAGATCGCGGCTGATTCGTCATACGTCCAGAACTGCCGCCCCGAAACGACGAAAAAGAGGCGTCCGTCGTGCGTTCGGCCGATCACGGTTCGGCGATGCCGCGTCACGGACTTGGATGAGACGATCGCTCCACCGCGAATGACGACCGGACCGCAGCGCGCGGCCTGTTCGAACGATTCCGACGCGTTCCACGGACGCTTCGCCAGATCGCGCACCTCGGCGCGTCCGCCTAGCACGGCGAACAAGCCCTTGAAGGACGCCTGTCGGTTGTACGCGCCGATCGGTATTCCGTCGCTCACCAGCAGATCGGTCGGTCTGTATTCCGCGGTCCAGTAACCGCCGTTGACGGTCATGACCGCCTTCGCGGCGCGATGCTGTTCCTGAACGGATTTCGGCGGATTCGTATAAACGACGCGAAAGTCGAAAGCCTTGGGATCGAGAATGACGTAACGAGCGGCGTCCGCGCCGTCGCCGATCACGCCGGTTTGCAGGGATTCGTCCGCCAGGACGCTCGTCGCCACGACGAGCATCACGCAGGTCAGCACGGCGTCAATTCGTCGTCTGACCATCAGTCGGCGCGCCTTGCGGCGCGTCGAGCGCGGTCGTCGAAATCGACGGCGCGACGGTCGTCAGCACCCTTCCCATCCGCACACGGAGTTCCGCGAGGTCCATCTCGCGCGGATCTTTCTGCAATTCGCCGTAGATGAACACGGCGTCCTCGCGATGCGTCGGTGAGTAGTCCTCGTAGAGGATGTGCATGAATTGCAGCGCACGCACCGCGTGGATCAATGCGTTCGGGAGATTTGCCTCGCGCGCGCGCTCGATGCCGCGTACCTCGGCGATCCAAGCGGCGGCGACGGCGATCTTGATCGCCTTGGCGATCGCGTCCGAGTTCGCGCCGTTCGACTTCGCCTCGGCGAAATCGCGCAGCGTCGTGTAGACATCCGGCTCGGCGATACCCGAGGGCGCAGCGCCGTCCAGCGCAGGTATCATTCCCGCGACGGCCCATCGCATGCGCATCCGTGTTTCGTCGCCGGTTTCGAGCCGCGCCTGAATCTGAAAGTATTCCCGCAGGACGCGCGTCACCGTGAGCGCCGCGATCTGCGCGTTGATGCGCGGATAGGCCCCCGTGTCGGCGGCTTTGAGCGACGTCGTGATTTTGTCGTCCATCTCGATGTCGAGCTTGGCATCGACCCACTTCGCCAACGCGCGCGGTCCTTCGTCGTACGTCGCCGTAAACGTCGCGAAATCGACCGGGTCCGCCTGCGCCAGACGAATAAGCGTCCCCGCGTCACCGGCGATCCTTCGCAACTTGTCTTCCGAAAAATATGTCTCGCGATTGGCGAGGGCCAACAGCGTCACCACCGCGGCGGCGACCAGAATGATGATGGCGGCTTTTTTCATGAAGCGTCCGGTCCGGTCTGTCAGATGCAGTAGTCGATCATGTACCCGCCGTCTTTCGCGTCTTCCTGCAGACGGATCTGCGGCATCTCGATGACGACCTTCGCCCCCGGCGGAACCGAACGCGTGAGCCACACGTTGCCGCCGACGACGGCCCCCTGCCCGATCACCGTGTCGCCGCCGAGGATCGTGGCGTGCGCGTAAATCGTGACGTTATCCTCGATGGTGGGATGGCGTTTCACGCCGCGCAGGAGATTCCCGTTTTCGTCCTTCGGAAAACGCAGCGCGCCGAGCGTCACACCCTGATAGATCTGCACGTTGCGGCCGATGTGCGTCGTTTCGCCGATGACCACGCCGGTTCCGTGATCGATGAAGAAACCCTCGCCGATCGTCGCGCCGGGGTGGATGTCGATGCCCGTTTCCTTGTGCGCCCACTCGGTCATGATGCGCGGGATGAGCGGTGTTTCGAGCACGTGCAGCGCGTGCGCGATGCGATAAACCGTGACCGCCTTGAGACCCGGGTAGCTGAAGATGATCTCGTCGAAACCCTTCGCGGCGGGGTCCCCCTCGAAGGCGGCCTGCACGTCCATCGCCAGCAGCCTGCGGATCTGGGGGAGTTTTTCCAGAAACCGGATCGTCATGACGCGGCCCTGCTCGTCGAAATCCGCATCGCCGTTCATGTCGCCGTTCGTCATGGCCGTGTTTCGCTGGGCGCGGGCGATCTGCGTGGAGAGCTCGTCGAAAACCTTGATGGTCAGTTCGCCGAGAAAATAGACGAGGTTGTGGCGCTCGATCTCGTAGCGTCCGAAATAGCCCGGAAAAATCAGCGACTGCAGAACCTCGAGGATGCGCACGATCGACGGGACGTCGGGCATGGCCGACTTGTCGAGATGCGCCATGGGCTTTTCGCGCGAGAAGCTCGCGAGGAGTACGTCGACGAGGCGCGGAATCTCCCGGCGGTGCTGGAGTTCTTCCCAGAACGTGCCCTTGCAGATCTCGTCGCCCGCAGGTTTTTGATTCAGGTCCGTCATGGTTTCGTCCGCTATCGTTCCCGCGCGGTCATCGCGGCGCATTCGCAATCGATCCGCGAATCATACAATATCCCTCGGTCGTTTCCACGCCAGCGGCGTATCTAACAGTCAGATGCGGCGAAGTCCAGAAGATGCGCGTTTTTCGCGAGGGCTTCCACGGTGCCGATCGGACCGAGTCGCGCGGTATCGACGAGCAGCGTGAGACGGTCGAAGAGCCGGGTCGCATGCGCGCCGACGGCCTCGTCCACCAGCCTCGCCGCCCGCATCGGCTCCGCGCCGAGGCGCGGGTTGAGCCGCAATATCACGTGCTCCTCGCGGTCGATGACGAGCACGATCCAGTCGTCCCCGCTCCGCTCCCACACGATCTCGGCCAGCACCGGAAGCTGCGATATCATCGACCGGGGAATGGGCAGAACGCTCGCCCGCCCTTCCCTCGCCGACGCGAAGCTCCAGCGATTCGCCGTTTCGAACGACACGGAAAGCGACTCCCAGACGGCTTCCCCTTGCGTTCTCCAGGTGTCGGTGGGTGGCCCGTCATCCGTGAGAAAGTTCGCGAGCGCCCGCTCAACCTGAGGCGGCTCGGAACGCACCGCGAGCGAAACGAAAAACCAAGGACTCAGCCGTTCGCCGGGCATTCGCCCCAGCGCCATCGTCGCGGCGATCTCGCGCGACTCGGCATCGCCGATGCCGTGTTTGTGCATCAACCATGCGCATGTGGTCGGGAAGTCCGAGTTGCGAAGGAGCTTCACGTTTGCCGACGCCATGTCGCGTTCGCCCGCCGCGTCCCAGAAATGATGAGTCCACCATTCGATTTGCGGCGCGGGAGCGCGAAGAATCGCATCGGCGATGTCACCGGAACGGTTGAAGCCCACGATGAGCAGGTTAGCTCCGGCGCGGACCCGATGCCACGCGGGGAACTCGAAAAACGAGGCCAGCGAAAACGGCGGCACGCACCAGATCTTCGCCGGTTTCGGATTCCGGCGACCCAGCACCATGGCGCATGCGATGCCGTCGTCCGTCGCGGGCACGACGACATAGGTTTCGGTGGGCCGGATGGCGGGGAGATTCACGGGTTCGCGTTCCGTTCGCGCAGCGCGTCGAGCAGCCGTTCGTGCATGCCGCCGAATCCTCCGTTGCTCATCAATACAGCCACGTCGCCGGGCCGCAGTCGCTTCATCGCCACGTCCAACGTCTCATCGTAGGTCGCCGTATCGCACGCGTCGATCCCGCGCTTGCGAAGGTCGCGCGCGAGTCTACGCGCATCGAAGCGCTCCGATTCCGTGAGCGCCTCCGCTCCGAATACGGGCGCGATGACAACCGCGCTCGCGGCATCGAAAGCTGATGCGTAGAGTTCCTGAAAATAGGCGCGGCGGCTGGTGTTCGTGCGCGGCTCGAACAGCACGATGAGCCGTCGTCCGTCCCAGCGGGAACGCAGCGCCTCGAGCGTCACCCGAACAGCCGTGGGATGATGGGCGAAGTCATCGATGACGACGACGCCCGCCTCCTCGCCCCGGATCTCCTGACGCCGTTTGACGCCCTCGAAACTCGCGAGCCCCGCACGAATGGCGTCCGGGCCGAGGTCCAGCACGCGCGACATAGCGAACGCCGCGAGCGCGTTGAGGGCGTTGTGCCGACCGGGCATGGAGACTTCGAGGTTGCCCACACGTCCATCGGGCGTGTCGATGTCGAACACGACGCGGCCCGAATCCTCGCGGATGTCCAGCGCGCGATAGTCCGCCTCTCGATCGATCGCGTACGTGACGACCGGGCATGGAGCGCTCGCGATCCGTTCACGCACATTCGGGCAGTCGATGCCCGCGATCAGGGTCCCGTCTTTCGGCATCCCATCCACCAGCATGGCGAACGCGCGTTTGACGGCGTCGAGGTCTGGATAGATGTCCGCGTGATCGAATTCAATATTCGCAAGAATCGCGTGGTCGGGCCGGTAGCGCACGAATTTGGGCACCTTGTCGAAAAACGCCGTGTCGTATTCGTCGCCCTCGACGATGAAATGGCGACCGGCGCCGAGACGCACCGGGGAGCCGAGATTTCGCGCGACGCCGCCGACGAGAAACGACGGATCGAGACCGGCGTGCGTGAATATCCACGCGACCATCGCCGTGGTCGTCGTCTTGCCGTGTGTCCCGGTCACGGCGACGGTTGTGCGGTCGTCGAGAAAGAATCGACGCAGCGCGCCGGGGAAGCTCGTGTATTCGATACCGCCGTCGATGGCCGCGCGGGCTTCGGGGTTGTCGCGGCGAATGGCGTTGCCGACCACCACGAGGTCGGGACGCGGCTCCAGATGCACCGGTTCGTAGCCGTTGAAGATGGGAATCCCCTGCCCCGCCAGATACGTGGACATGGGCGGGTATACATTGGCGTCGCTGCCCGTGACGTGGTGCCCCGCGGCCTTCAGAATGCCCGCGAGCGACCCCATCCCCGTCCCGCAGATTGCGATCAGATGAATGTGCATCGATTCATATTTCCGCCAGCGCGGCCTTGAAAATGCGCGGTCGCCAGAACTGAATTCGGTCGTTTTCCACATCGGGGTGAACACGATTGGCGAGCAGCGCGACGGCCACTCGCCGGTCCGGATCGATCCATAGCCCGGTGCCCGTGAATCCCCAGTGACCGAATGTGTTGGGTCCGAACGTCTCGGGCAGCAGCGATCCGGCCGCGGACTTGCCGTCGAATCCGAGCCGGAACGAAAACTCCCCTCCGGGAAAGGCGAGCGATAGAAACGCGCGCACGGTTTCTTCGTCGAAAATCTCGCCGTCGCCGGTCAGCGCGCGCAGCAACTCGCGTGCGAACCTCAGCAGCGATTCAGCGTTCGCAAAAACGCCCGCCTGCGCCAGCACCCCGCCCGCCGCGAACGTATTCTGGTCATCCGCCTCTCCCACCATCACGCGGCGACGCCACGCGCAGCGCCGCGTCGGAGAGGGAAATGCATTCGGGAGCTTGTCGAGCGGTCGATACGCGCACAGCGCCATGCCGAGCGGCTCGAAGACGAAGCGCTCACACAAATCGTCGAGCGGGGCGCCGCCGATTTTCTCGAGTAGAAATCCGATCCACATCATGTCGAGATCGGAATAGATCGCCGACGTCCCCGGTTCGTAAACAGAGGCCGTGTCGCGCAGCAGTTCGAAGATCCGCCGTTTGGCGGAAGGTGAACCCACGGACTCCTCCGGGATCTCTTCGAAAAACGCGCGCCACGCGGGAAGCCCCGCGGAGTGCGACAGCAACTGACGCCATGTTGCGCGCGCCACGCGTGCGTCGGGGATATCCGCGAAATATTCCCCGAGCGCATCGTCGAGTCCGAAGCGCTCTTGCTGGGCGAAGATCATCGCGACGGCGGTCGTGGCGACAATCTTGGTCACGCTCGCCAGGTCGTAGATCGTGTCTTCCGTCACGGTGAATGACGTCGGCGTGTACGACAGGTTTCCCGCGACGATCACGCGCGACTCGTCGTCGGTGAGAATCCCGAGCTGCCCGCCGGGAAAAGCCCGGTCGCGGACCGCCTCATTCAGCGTGCGCGTGGCTTTTTTCAGCATACGGGGGATTCCAGGAGATCGAGCGTTCCCTGCGTCGCGTCGAGCGTCGCGAGCGTGCCGATCGGCAACGCGGTGTTGCGCGCGCCGTGTCCGAACCGCGCGCCGATCGCGCACGGAATCCGTCCCAGTGCGTCGGATGTCTCCGTGGCGAGTTGCCGAATTGTGGCTTCACCGACGCCGCCGAATTCGCCGAAGACGATCCCCGCGACACCGTTCAGAGCGCCCGAAAGACGCAATGTGACGAGCATGCGATCCACGCGATACGGTGCTTCACCGACGTCTTCGATGACCGGAATCGCCCCGGATAGATCGGGGCAGCGACCGGCCGCCACCAAATGAACGATCAAGGTCAGGTTGCCCGGAAACAACCTTCCCGTCACCCTACCCGGCGTCACGCACACGCACTCGCCCAGCGGCGCAAAGCCCGGTGCGGAAGGTTCCCGGAGTAAACGCAGGTACCACTCGTCGCGACCGGAATCCGCGATTTGGAACTGCTCTCCGGCGACCATCGGACCGTGGATCTGCGATACACCCGCCCGGCGCCAGAGATCCCACGCGAGGATGGTGATGTCGGAAAATCCGATCAGGAGCTTCGGGCGGCGGGAGAAATGGGACACGTCGAGCCGGTCGATCAGCCGAATCGTCCCGTAACCGCCGCGTACACACCACACGCACGGCGCATCGCCGTCGAGGGCGGTCTGCAACTCGGCGAGGCGGCGTTGATCGCAACCCGCGAGGTAACCGTCGCGCTCGAATATGTCGTCCCGCCAAACGGGTTGAAAACCCCAGTCGCGCAGCCGTGCAACGCCCTGCTCGAAATGCGACGCGTCGAAAGGACCGGCCGGCGCGACGAGGACAATTTCGTCGCCGACGGTGAGCGCCCGAGGTTTTTTCACGGGATTTTGCGATGTCATGGAAACGACCGCACCGGCGGCCCGGAGGTGCCGGGGCCCTATTTGGCGGCCATCATTTCGTCCAACCGCTCGAGAAGAACGTCCATCTCCAGTTCGTGGCCGTGCTTGGCCGCGAAGCCGGTGATCTCGTGCTTGAGCAGAACAAGGTCGTTTTGCGACATGGAGTCACAGTAGTCTTCCAATTTTCCGTTTCGGAACGCGTCGATCACTTCGTCCAGCTGAAAAAAGCCCATCTGGGACCTCCATGAGCACTTGCAGCGATGTCCTGACGATTCGATTTTAGGAGAAACACGCGGGTCGGGCAATCGGAAGTCGCGTTTTCCGTGATTTTCCGGCGTGCGTCGCGCGACGGGCCTCGCTCAACCGAGGTCGTACTCAAGGTCCTGTTCCACCAGACGCGCGTCGAGGCCGGCCTTCGCCAGATCCGACGCGATGGCGCCGCACAGTTCCGGGCGCATGTGCGTGATGAGGAGCCGGGGGGCGCGCTCGGCCTTCGCAACGTCCGCGGCGAGCGTTTTTGGGCAATAATGCCCTGTGATTCGCGCTGCGGCCTCCCCCGCATCGGCAAACGTCGTTTCCACGAGCACGGTTCGGATGTCGTCATGGCGTTTGACGACGTGCCAGATCGCGTCCGTTGTCGCGGTGTCGCCGGTATAGACGAACCCTTCGCCGTCCCAGCGCAAATAAAACCCCGCGCACGGAACCGTGTGATGCACGGGCACCGCCGTGACCTCGTATCCGCCGACACTCGCGGCCTTTGCGATGGGTAGCTCGTGATAGACCAGCGCGGGCGGATCTCCGATCATGGTGAAGTCGGGCCAGAGGACGCCGTTCAGCAGGTGGCGGCGCACCGCGTCGATCACGCCGGGAATCGCCGCGAGGATGAGGCTTGGCAGCCTCTTGTTGGCACGTTCCATGAGCAGAAACGGCAATTCCTTCACGTGGTCGACGTGCGCGTGCGAGAGAAACAGAACTTGAAGGCGCTCCATCGCGGAAACGTCGAGCGCCGAATTGACCGTTCCCGCGTCGAGCAGAGCGTCGTCGTTCAGGAGAAATCCGGTCGATCGATGGCTCGGTGTCAGACGGCCATAGCATCCGAGAACGCGAAGACGCATGAGAACCTCCGCACTCGCGCGAGGCGAGCACCCGGGACATCGTGTTCGAAAAATGCCCCCGGCAGGATTTGAACCTGCGACCCCCGGATTAGGAATCCGTTTTTCCGCTTTGTCAAAGTGCTAAGTACCTGATACAGCTTGTTCGGCATCTTGTCCAGACGCCCTGTTCATGCGGCTTTTGCGCGTCCTGTGTCCGAAAATGGCCGAAGCCCCCGACCGGAAATGGCGTGGCCGAAAAATGGCCGAACACGGGATTTCCGTCTGGCTGAGGCCATTTTCCAGCCTGTTGCAATTCACCACATATTGATCCGAATCCCCGCCAACAAACCACAGATTGACAAATTGGAATTGATTTTGTAGAATCAAAATCCCTATTCGTCGACGGACACCATCAAATGGAGCTAATAGCGTGTCGAATAGGAGCATTCACGAAATGCCGACTCTCTTGACCTACTCCGAAGCTTGCGCAATTTTGAAAATGAAGCTTCCCACGTTGTACTCAAAGGTATCGCGACGCGAGATCCCGCATGTTCGCCTCTCCGGGCGCGACGTTCGGTTCGACGCGGACGAGTTGGCGCGGTGGATTGACGATCGGCGCGTGCGCGTCGGCGCGGTCGCCCCCGAAACCCCCGAACACTGACCGGGGGGCCTCATGAAAAAGCTCACGCCCTTGCGGGTGATCCGCGAGAAGTGTCTCGATTGCAGCGGTGGGCAACGAGGTGAAGTGCGCCGATGCCCCGTCACGAAGTGCGCCCTGTGGCCGTTTCGTTTCGGCCACTGTCCCAAACCTGTGTCCTGCGAAAAACAGGGTGTTTCGCCGCCGACTGCGTGCGCCGGTGGTGCTCCCTTGCCCCCGCGCGCCATGAACGAAAAACCCCCGTTCGCGGCGGGGGTTTGACGATGGGACGTGACATTAAAAAGTCGAGCGCGTGGTTCTGGGGACTTGGGACGCCGGAGATCGGTCGGTCGCCGATCATGCGCGAGATGACCTCAGAAGCCATGACCGTTTACGCGAACATTTCCTTTTCCGTCAAGAACAAGCTCCGAACCGCTGGGCACGAGGACGTGCCGTGGGGATACTCAGACGGCCCGGTGCTAATGCGAAGAGAAGACACCGCGCGCGGTCTGTTCACGGTCATCCGCTTGGGATTGTTCGAGGTCGCCGACGGCGGCGCGTTTCGCGACGGGCGCTATCGGAAGTCGCATTACCGGGTGTCGTTTCGTTGGGCGAAGTATGACCCCGACCGGCCCGGTCGATTCATTCTGGAGTCGCCGGAAGTTTCGGCCAACTGGAAAGCCTGTTTCGACGCCGACGGTCGGTGGAAGCCCGGCGTGAATCCGAAACGCGCGCCGTCGAAGTCTCGCGCGGGCGGCAATTTCCCGGTCCACCGGTCGGACTCGGAAACCGCCCTGTCGGTCCACCTGTCGAACTCGGACGATGACCCCGAATGCCCTGTCGGTCCACCTGTCGGACTGACACGGGGACCGCCCGAGTCCACCTGTCGGACGCTCTAATATAACGCCATACACTACGGACGATCACGGCATGCTCAGGGTATGCTCAGGGTAGGCTCAAGGTGCTGTCTCAGTCGGCGCTCTCACCATTATCGCTTGGCGGATTTTCCGGGTCCGCTTAAAAGAGAGCCCCTTACCCTTTCGCCGCCTTTGTCGGCCCGCGTGTTTCGATGCCGTGGCCCTTTTAGACTAGACACTATGGTTTTCTTAGGTTCCGGGGGCGCCCCTACTTTCCGCCCGCCCGCGCACCCTATTTACCAGCTGTGCCCTACAGGGTTCAAAATGCCGACCATTTGCGAGAGGTCCTTACCGCGACCGCACTGTCAACTCGGGTCGTTATTAAGGGGTGGGGGTGCGCGCCCTGAGCGTCCGGGGGACATCTAAAGGGGGGCGTTTGTTCGCATGAAGTCGCCGGTTGGCAATCGACGCGCTTGGGTGCTAAGATGGGGCGAGCGAATTCACGACCCCGAATGACGTGCAGCGGCGCGAGATTGCTTGCCGGGATTGCACGAAACGACCGCTCAAAATGGAGCATACCCATGAATAAGTCCGTCGTGCGGCTCTTGTCGGTCTCCGTGATTGCGACAACGCTTTGTCTATATGCCTGCGCGTCGGTAAACGACGATGACGACGCCGAAGACGACACCGAAGATGACGATGTGTCAGACGATGACTCCCCGGACGACGATAACGCAGCGGACGACGATGACGCAGCGGACGACGATGACGCAGCGGACGACGATGACGCAGCGGACGATGATGACGCAGCGGACGATGACACGGGCGGCGACGATTACGCGATTCAGTTTACCGCAGCGTCCGCTTACCTCGTCGCGCCCGATTCGGACTCCTTGCGAATCACCGAGCCTGTCCCGGATTCCGTTGAAAGTTGAAAAGGGAACGGCGGTTGCCTACCGTCCGGGTTGCGAGACCTGGACGACCTTTTCCAAGGAGGACCGCCGTGAAGGGACGATACC
>JADLEX010000044.1 GCA_020845895.1 Deltaproteobacteria bacterium
AATCGCCGAATCCCGAAGCCCCCCGCAAGGTCTCCCGCCGCATGATCGCGCTCGTTGTCGTCGCGATGGCGGTCGCGGCCGGGGCCGCGTACTACGCCCTCACGAGCCCCAAGGGGCCGCTCGCGCCGTACCCCGGCGGCGGGCAGCGCCTCGGCGAGGACACGCCGTTTCCCGACAGAATCGCAACCATTCGCACGAACCTCGACTGGCCCGACCGCGCGCCGAAGGGCCGTCTGAAACGCGAGACGCTGGAGCGGTCGCTCGAACTCGGAACATCATTCCTTCTGGCGAATCAAAAGCCCGAGGGAAACTTCAATTATCAGTATGATTTCGTGGAAAAGACGTTCGACAACGACGACAATCAGGTGCGTCAGGCGGGCGCGCTGTGGGGCATCGCATTGATTTACCGCGACCGGCCGTCGGACGCGCTGGCCGCGGGGCTGAAAAAGGGATTCGGCTTCTTCTTCAGCGTCACGCGCACGACGGACGACGGCCGCGCGTACATCGCGTACCCCAAGGAATCGTCGTGCGACACGGGCACCGTGGCGCTGGTGTCGATGGCCATCATCGAAACGCTGCGCAGCCCGGCGATGACGGACGCCGCGGAGCGCGCCGCCCTGACCGACCGCCTGAACGCGTACCTGAAATTCCTCGTCGGCCAGCAGCGCGACGACGGCAGGTTCTCGCGTTCGTTCAACCTCATCACGAAGATGCGCAGCCGCTCCACAAGCCCGTACTTCGACGGCGAGGCGCTGCTCGCGCTCACCAAGGCGGCCCGGTACGCCGGGCGCGACGACCTGTGGCCGGCGATCGAAAAAGCCGCGTGCTCCACCGCCGAGTACTACACCGTTCGCGCGTGGGCGAAGGACCGCGACAGCGACGACACGAAGGGCTTCTACCAGTGGGGTTCGATGGCGTATCGCGAATATGTCGATGCGGACCGGCCCAACGCGAAGACGCTGGAGGACACGACGCTCGCCCTCGCCTGGTGGATGACGCACACGCACCGCACGCTCGGCCGGGCGCGCAACACGTCGTACGCCTACGAGGGGCTCGTCAGCGCCTACGCGCTCGCGAAGCGCGCGGGCGACGACGCGGCGAAGCGGGACATCGGCTACGTGATCGACAAGGGGCTGTATGACATCACCGCGTGGCAGGTCGAGGGACCGCTGGTCACAAAGAACCGATTCCTGTCGGCCCATCGCACCAAAGATTCGCTCGCCGTCGGCGGCGTCATGAATCATCGATCCGAGCCGCCGCTGCGCATCGACGTCACGCAGCACCAGATGCACGCCGTGCTGCTCGCCCTCGCCGATTTCGAATTCGCGCCCTAGCGCTCCATCCGTCGGCGCCGCAAACAAAGGATTCAGGCCCGCGCACTATCGTTTGCGGCACGGACATCGCAAAGGCGCAACGCTCGCGCTCCATTCGTCAGTGCCGCAAACGACGTCCCGAGGGCATCCGAGGGACGCGAGTGCGCGGGCATATCCGAATCCGGTTCTCGGACATCGGATTGCGGATTCATGACCCGCGCGCGATCCGTTTCATCACGACGAGCCGCAGCGGTCCCGAAGCGACGATCTCGGCGGGCGCGAAGGCGGTTTCGCGCATGCGCCAGTGCGTGAAGACGAGCGACGTGTACGACGGCGGAATCGACACCGCGCGCGCGGTCTGCTCGTCGTCGAGATCTCCCTCGAACGCGACGAGCACCAAGCCCGCCTCGTCGAAGAGCGCGTCCAGTTCCGCGCCCTCGTCGCGATCGGGCGGCAGGATCCCCATTGATGCACGCTCGAACAGATTCTCGACCCGAAACAGCGGATCGCGCTCGAAAAGCCGCGACTGCGTCATTTGCGTGACCGGGCGATCCAGCAGCAGGACGACGGGGCCGTCCGCGCGATGCTCCCGGATCGCGTCGGCCAGCGCGTCGGGCGCGGGGCCGACAAATTGCGGGCGCAGCAGGCCGTATTCCTGAAAACGCGCGTGGATTTCGGTGTCGTCGATCGGCCCGGCGGGACGACGCGACGCCACGACGACGGCCTGCGTGACCGATAACGCCACGACCGCGATGGCGGCGTAAGCGAACAGGGATTTTGTCAAATGACGAAGCGCGAGCGACGCGAGCACCGCTCCGATCGGAACGAGCGGAAGCACGTAGCGGGGCGTCATGATGACGAGCACCATCGGCAAAAACGCGAAGGGCGCCGCGAGCGCGACGGCGAGGGGCGCACCGGTAGTACGGTCGCGTCGATCGCTGAGGGCAAAGATCAGTCCCAAGATCGCCAGCGGAGCGATCGCCCAGCCCGCGCCGTCCCACGCGAGACGCAGGAAATCCACCAGTCCCGCGCGGTCGGGCTCGAGCGCGCGGGCGAGCGCGTTGATCGTCTCCTGCTTGCCGATCATCGCGAACGCGCGCGGCGCGTACCACCATCCGGCGATGGCGACGCACGCCAGCGCGGCGAGGCCGACGTGCGCGAGGCGGCGCGAGCGTTCGTGCGGTCCCTTGGCGCGCGCGACCGCCGCCGTCATATACACGAGCACGACCGGCGCGGCGTAAATCACGAAGGTCTGCTTGATGAGCAGCCCGCATCCGCACAGGACGCCGAGCGCGATCGAAAATTTCCGCGAAGAAAAACGGTCGGTCGCAAGCGCCATGGCGAGCGTCGCCGCGACGAGCGCCGCGAGGGGCC
>JADLEX010000045.1 GCA_020845895.1 Deltaproteobacteria bacterium
ACGCCCTGATGTCGCGGCGGCTGCTCTCAGGGCGGGTATGGAAACTTTTCGTTCTCGGGTCGGACCACACGTTGTTACGTCGCGGCGGCTGCTCTCAGGGCGGGTATGGAAACTCGACCGGCTCCACCATGGCCGGCCCCATGCAGTCGCGGCGGCGGCTCTCCCGCCTCCTCCAAGGCTTCGGCGAGGCAGGCAGGGCGGGTATGGAAAGTTTTTGCGACCAGAATGACCGCTTCCTCCGAACGGTGTCGCGGCGCTTGCTCTCGGGGCGGGTATGGAGAGGGTTTTACGGAAAAAGCCGTGGCAGTATGTTTCGTCGCGGCGCTTGCTCTCCCGCCTTCGCAAGGCTTCGGCGAGGCACGCAGGGCGGGTATGACCGCGACTGCGTCGCAGGGTCGTTGGTTGGTGGTTGGTGGTTGTTGGTCGCGCTGGCGCGAGGGGCGGGTATGGAATCTTTCTTCCCGATAGCCGACGAGAGATGGTACTCGAAGTCGCGGCGGCCGCTCTCCCACCCGGCACAGCCGGGGGCGGCTGTGCCACATGACCCGACGAGGGTTCGCTGGGCGGCGGGTGCGTCGCGTTCCGGAATTGCCGATCTCCCTCTCCCGTCATGACGGGAGAGGGCTGGGGTGAGGGCTCTTGGATGGGGTGAGGACCCTTGGCCGTGGTGGGGGCCCCTGCCTGGGGTGAGGGCCCTCGGCCGGGTGGGCGGCAACGTCGCGGGCGGGGGCGCCCGCGCCACACAATGAGAACTGCTTCGCGTTCTTCGCGTCTTCGCGTCTTCGCGGTGAAAATTCGGTGCTGCTCGACGCGGCGCTGGACATGTCCGACGCGTTGTATTAATCGATATCCGTTCCCTTGAAATTCGAACCGGCTTCAACGCGTCGCTTTTGACATCATATCGATGAATCCGAGCAGCCCGTGATTCCCTGCGGCGTTGCGCGGTGCGCATCGAGGTGTCGAGGCGCGGCGGGCACGGCGGGAGAATTCATGGCGCGCGATATCGCCGAGCAATTCGATGCCCTCACCGACGAGGAACTCTGGATTGCCGTTTATCGCGACCTGCGTGTGGAGCTGTTCTGGACGCTGGCCGCGAGATACCGCGGCGACATCGTGTTTTATGCGATCAAGATGGCGGCCCGCTCGAGCAGCTCCGAGGATCCCGAGAGCGTAGCCGAGGAGTTTTATCGCTGGTGTCTGGCGGACGAGCTGGCGCGGAAGTGGCGATCCTTTGATCCCGAGCGCGGCTATCGTCTGAAAACCTACACCAAAACCATCGTCCCTTCCCTGTGGGCGGCATATTACGAACGCGAGCTGTCGTGGGCGGCGAACTTTTTTGTTCGCGGCGCCCGCGTGGATGGTTACGGCATCCCCGTGATGCCCAAAACGGGGACGTTCGCCGTTTCCGCGGATACCATCGTCGATGTTTATCGGCGGATTCTGGCCGCGCGGGAACTTGTCAATCAGCTCAAGGGCCGCGAGGCATATATTCTTCAATCCCTTTGGATGCCGGTGTGGCGGGAATATGGAGAACGCGCGGCGAAATATCTGCGGGAGCGCCTCGGGCTCGATCCCGCGCGCGAAGCCCGGACCATGCTGCGTCTGGCCCGGACCGGAGGCGAACTCGCGGTACGCAACCGTCTGTGCAAAAAGTTGGGCATGACCAAGGGGGCGCTTTTCACCGCCACACACCGCGCCAAGGCCGCATGGACGGCCCTGTGCGTCGCCCACGGCCAACTGCCCGAGAACTGAGGCCGGCGGCCAGAACGGGACCCGACAAAAAATTTCGCGATTTCCGTAAGATCCGCGCCGATACACGGGTATGAAGTAGACGGATTGGCTTGCCCTTTTCGACCGGCGCCTTTAACGAGGACCTGGGTCGAGTTGCGGCGCATCGACCGAGTTTGATTGCGCCTGTTTGCGGCGCAAGAGGTGCGGCGAGTGGCCGGAAATTCGGGCCCCAAGGGGCCATCCGATAAACCGTTGGATCTCGCCCGTTCGTTGGCGGAGCTGGCCGGCAAGGGCGCGCATGGATCCGACGACGCCGTCTGGAATCTGGCGGTGCGTGTCGGACTCTATCTGCGCCGCGGTGGACGCATCGAGCTGTCCGCCACCCTGCCC
Organism: Deltaproteobacteria bacterium; assembly: GCA_020845895.1. Classification (NCBI taxonomy): domain Bacteria; kingdom Pseudomonadati; phylum Myxococcota; class Myxococcia; species Deltaproteobacteria bacterium. Next base: position 2,122 of record JADLEX010000045.1, read on the forward strand.
CATGCGGCGCGGATTGTGCTCTCGCAAATCGCCCGGTTGAACTTTCCGGCTTCGTACGACCGCTTGGCGCGGCGACTGCGCCGACGTTCGAATCCGCTCGACCAGAACGCCGCGCTGGAATTCCTGCGTCGCCGCGACGACGCGCAGGCGGCGTGGCACGCGGTCATGGCCGTCATCGACCCCGCGAGGTCGTGCGGAGACGCGGAGGCGACCCGGCGGATGGCCGAAATGCACCGGTTGTGGACCGCGGACGAGGCGTTCTTCACCGAATTCGCGTGGGCGTTTTTTGAAGCCGAAGACTGGACGATGTGCGAGCGTCGGATGTTGTTCGATCCGGTGATCGCAGCGGAATACCCGTGGTTCACCCTCTTGCCGCGTGCCTGGGACGAGGTCTGGCTCGCGCCGCCGATCGGGCCCGCGGCGGATGTGTCGGCGCGGCAATCAAGACCTGGACTCGGCTCGCGCACGCATTCGGCCGCCATCGATCGTGCGTTTCGGCGGGTGCTCGACCTGTCGCCGCGGGTCGGAAAGGCGGCCATTCTCCAAGCTCTCGCCCCAGGGGCGGCGGCCGCCGACGACGAATCACAGGCACGTCGTTTCGCGTTCACTTCGTTGGCGGATCGACTTGCCGGCGAAATCGGCGTGCTGCGCGTACGCGTGCGTGCGCCGGGGGAGTGTCCCGAGATCACCGGGGGCAAGGACGCGATCGTCGAGGTGGATGTGGCGGTTGACCGCGCGGGCGCACTGCGCTTTGTCTTCGGCGATGGAAACGGGACGGCACGCACGGACGCCGACGGCGCGGTCGTCCATCTGGGCAAGCGCTGGGCCAACGTGAAGGACGGCGTTGCGGTGATCCGTTGTGACGATCCGGCGGAGTTCTATCGCCGCCTCCGCGCGCTCCCCGATTCGCTCGCGGTGGTCTGGATCGACGGTAGAATTCTCTATGGAGAGTCTGTTTCCGCCGAGAACGCCGCGGGCGACACCGCGCCGCCATGACGGCCGCGCTATTGTGGAGACGACTTCGCGCGGCGGGCCACGATCCGATCCGCCTCGCCCGTCTCTGCCAAACGCTTCCCGATCTCCTGGCGCCGATTCTGACCGACGAAGCGCTGAACCGAGTGCTCGAGTCCGGCCGGGCTTGGCTCGACGAGTCCGCGACGGCGACATTGACGCGCGTGCGGGATATCGCCCAGGCGGGCGAGCGCGAATTCGGAGAAACCGACGAACGATTTCACGACGTCGCGCCCTGCCCGATCGTTTTCGCATGGCGAGCGTCGCCGGGATCGTCATACGCACCCGCCGCCGTGGTGGAGGGTGTCATTCGGATCGGCGCCCAGCAGGGACGCGTGGGTCGGATGTCTTTTCAGCATGCCGTCGAAGAAGCGCTCACACTGGCCGACGCGATGGTTCCGGGGCCCGAGCGGCCGATCCTGCGCTTGCGCCGCGAAGAATGGGCGACGCTGCTCGACGACGGCAGCGCGGGTTTTGCCGTGTTCTTTCACGCGGTGAGCCTGCTGCTGGCCGTGCCGGTGATGGGGAATCTCGCGATTTCGGCGGGGCTGGAGAACGGCCGGCTCGCGCCCGCCGCGCGCATCGCCGACAAGGCCCGGGCGGTGCGCCGGTCGGGGCGTGGCATTTTCGTGGTGTGCGGCGACGACGCGGCGCGCGCCGCGGTGGACGCGGAGCCGTCGCTCTCGGTGATCGCACTGCCGCAGGGAGCGTCGGCGGTGACGGCGTTCGGTATCGCGATCGGCGAGCTCATTCTGAAGTGCCTTTGGCAACCGCTGCACATCGCACCAACCGCGCGGTTTCTGCTCGAGCGCGCGCGGATCTCGGGTCGCCGCGGATTTGACGTGCTCGACGACCTCGGACGCATTGTGATGATGCTCGCAATGTCCCCGCCGCCGCCGTGCGAGGACGAGGATCTGGACGCGCTGCGCCTCGACGCCCTGCGGCTCGATTGCGCCCTGCTGGCCGAGCGCGGGCGATGGGACGCGCTGGCACGCGCGCTCACCGATCTCGACCGGCTCCTGCGCGACCTCGAGGCGGATCGGGCGTGCCCGTCGAATTTCGAGGATGCCTACTGCGACTGGCCGCTGTTCATGGCGGCGTTCTGCCGAGGCATCGGGCGCGGAACCGATATCCGCGAGCACCTGGCCGAGGCGCGGCACCGTGCGTCGAAATTCTGGCCGCCGAACCGGCGGCGCGTGGAGAGGATTGCGGAACTCGAGCGGGTCTTTCTGGCTTGACCGGGTTCAGGATTGCGGGCGATTGTCCGCAACGAAATCCACGCACTTCTTCTTTTTTACGTCTAGCCAATTCAGGATGCGTGTTCCGCACAGGAATCCGAAATAGGCAAAAACGGACGCGGCAACTCCCGAGCCGATTCCCCATACCAAGAGTCGTTTGTCGCCATCGGGATAAAGCGAAAGGCTGAGCCCGGCGAGAATCGCGGCGACAACCGCGACCGCCACCGCGCTAATGTTGAGGTAAGCGATCTGGCCGAGGCGGGTATTGATCTTGGACAGCGAGAACTCGTGCAGGGCTTTGATCTCCGCGTCGACCTCCTCGAAGAGGCGGACGTTGCTCATGTTCCGGTTCCACAGGTCGAACATCTCGATGCCCTGCTCCTGCGAAGTGATCTCGCAAAACCAGTACTTGTTGTGGAAGAGCAGGAAGTCCTGACGCAGATCCTCGATCTCCCTGGCCAGCTCGGGGTGGTCAACGCCCCGGTCGTGGATCTTCTGTGTGATCTCGGCGCTGCGTTCCGAGAAACGCAGGAGCCCCGCGCGCAGCGTGACGAGCAGATTCGCCATCTGGAAGTACATGGTTTCGAAGTCGCGGCGCAGTTTGGTTCGCGCAAACCAGTTTTCGTCGCTCGTGCCTTGGACCAGCATAACGCCGCCGTAGCGGCAGAATCCGTAGACCGTGCCCAAGTCCCGATAGCGCAGGTAGAGCGAAGATTCGAGCAGATGGTCGCGGATGAGCGAATTCTCGTGGTAAGTGTTCTTCGCCGGGTCCGCGAAGACCAGCCGATAAAGGAATTCGCGGTATGCCTGAGACTCGCCCGTCAGTTCTCCGAACGGGTTCTGGGGTTCACGTGGGTTCGAGGACATCGTCGCCCCAAGCGGCGTGAATCCCGTGATGCTTTCGTGGAGATACGTATAAGACCAGTAAAATCCCCGCTCGTCGAAAATCGGTCCCTCGACTTTCAGGTCCGGGCAGCGGATGTCGGCTACGAATCGGTCTATCCAGAACTGGAAGTGGCGACCGATATACCCATCTTGTGGGCTGTCGGACTGGTTTCCCATGACGAAACAGTCGAATCGAGCTCCGAAGTCTTCCGAGGCTCCCTGGCCGTCCGCACTTGGAACGTTGGTGAAGTTCCCTTTCTCATCCAGGAAGCCGAAACGCACGAAATTTGGAAGCTCGCCGATACCCTTCTGCGAGGCACCCCATCCTTCGTCGGGCCGATGGTCGGCGTTTCCCCGAAACATCTCCGCTTCGCCGATATCCACGAACGACGGCCCCCGACGGCGAAGCAGATTCGTCACGTCGAAGGCGTCGGCCATCGTCAGGAGCGTCTGATTTCCCTGCTGAGCGACCTTGCGGCTGTCCCAGACGACTTCGATCGAAAGGATCGCCACGTCCACGTCGTAGAGCATCACCGCGACGTCTTCGACGCGAAGCCGCACGAATCGTTCCGATTCCTCCCGATCCATCCGTCTCGGCAAACCGATCTCGACGTAGAGGTTTTTCTTGCAATCGTCCTTCAGATTGTAGACATAAAGCGCATCGAGCGACCCGGATCGATCAGCCGCCTTTTGGTTTTGCGGCACGAACAGCAGCTTTCGCGCGTGCGGGTGGAAGTAGACGTATTCGGCGTAGGTATCGGGACGGCCGATCTGGATCTCGGGCGAAGCGGTTTGAAACCACGCTCCCGAGAGGGATGCCCGTTTGCTCGCGGGAATGGACTTGAACGAGCCCGCGGCGAGCCGCAGCGGCAGGAAGAAGAAGGACTTGTACAGCCACACGCGCTCGGCGTCCGGGGTCTGCGTCATCGTGCGTTCGCTCCGTTACTCGTTCTAGACCAGTCGACCGTAACCGCTCGACGTTTTCGCGCCGATTCCGTCGTTCTTCAAGGCTTCCAGGAGAATCCGCATGGCGAGTGCGGTCCAGTCCCGTTCTCCCTCGAGCGCGATCAGGAACTTCGTGCCCGGCGCGACGTTGATGTACGCTACAGGGGTCGGGCTGTCCCAGTCCGCGGGAGGCGAATCGTCGCCCCGATAATAGTTCGGGTGATGCACGGTCATCACGTCCGGAAGGAACGGCTTGCCTCCCGGACCGCTGCCCGGGATGTACCACGCGTCGTGGAAGATCACGCCGCCCGCGCCCGCCACGTGGCCGAACAGCAGGTCGTGCGTGGTGAAGTCCCAACCGTGTTGCTCCTCGTTTTCACGTCGCTGCTCCGGCGTCCATGCAGGCGAGGGCATGTACTGCTTGCGGACCGGATCGGTCACGTCGTCGGACGTCGCATGTTCTTTCGCGAGCCCGCCGTACACGCGGCGGCAGGTGTGCGACGCGAGGCCCTTGAGCGCCGAGCCGGGCAGGATCGGCACGCCGTAGGTGCGATGCAGCCGCAGCGAGGTTTCGAGCACGCTGTCCGCTCCGAGACCCACCGCGATGCGGGAGGAGGCGGAGACGGGACTCTGAGAAAATCGATCGGCATCCGCGAATCGACTGTTCCAGCGCTCGAACGCCCCTGAGTAGGCTGGTCCGAACGAATTCAGTCCGGCCAGCTTGACGTACAGCTGCTTTTCGGAATCGTGAGCCGGCTCCCCCAAGCTCGCCACATAACGTTCGAGCGCGAGTCCAGCATGGCTGAATGCGATGAGGTTGGGGTCCGGAAAGTGGTTTCTGCGCGCCTGGACTTCCGGCATCAGCGATCTCCTCGTGCGGCGTCGTTAGTGGGATCGAGGCCATAGATCCCCTCGGCGTAGCGCTTGTACCAAATGGACGCGTCGAGAACCTGGCGCGTCGCGAGCGCATACTTCCGAGTGTCGGGGAAGGATTGGATTTCCGTCTGCACCGTGTTCTGCGTGTATCCAAGAATCGCAGCCAGGTCAGAGAGCACCCAGCCGAACTCGGGCTTTTTCTGCTCGTCGTACTTACTGGCGATAAACGCCACGGCCTGCGAGAGGCCGTTCGTCAGAACGAGATACGGCAGACGCATCCAGAGTCCGCCGTACTTTTCCATCTTGTCCTTTTTCGCGACACGAGCCGGCGTCTGCATGTGGACATACGCGAGACGGGCCCATTTCTGCGATTGAATCTCCGCCATCGTCGTCCTCCCTCAAGCGCCCGCGATGAAGCGGGCGACGCCGCGGCCCACGGTGGCCTTGCCGCCGAACTGCGTTGTGCGGTCGGCTCCGGCGGCGCCGACGGCGTGATCCAGAACCTGTGCGTCCGTCAGGTTGACGTCGCTCTTACGGGATTTCTCGCCCATCGCGACGCCCCACAGCAGGCTCTCCGCAGGGAGGGCTTCCTCGTACCAAAGCTGGCCGTTGGCGACCGTCTTGGTGTCTTCCGCGATCCGAATCCGCGCGCAGATCTCGGTCGCGGTTTCATAGAGGAAGGCGAAGTCGTCATCCGAAACGATGACAAAACGCGCTTTGAAAAGTGCTCTCCACGTCGCGGCGGCGGAATTTGGCGTTGCTTGGATGGGCCAGAGCAATGATGAGAAATGCGTCGCCCACAAGTCGGCTGTCTCATTGCCGGGACTCGTGCCGTTAGGCGGATTCACAGCGACCTTCAACTTCAGATCTTCCAGATAGACTGACCCCGCCGCGACAACCCCGCCATTGGCGGGAGACTTCGTGAAAACGTCGGCGTCCGCGAAGTCGAACTCAAATTGAGCCGGAGTGCCCATCGCGTCCCGCCGATACCGCTCCAGCACCATCGGCGACGTCACCCACGCGAAAGTGCCGTACAGCGAACGCACGGGCAGGCACAGCAGCCGCGCGTCGCCGAACACGATCGCCCCCGCATAATCGCTCGCATTTCCGGTCTCGGGGCCGAAGACCGCCGTCTTTTGATCGTCCGCCAGACTCGATTCCGCGCGTAAAACGCCCTTGACGGTGCTGCCGGGCACGATGGGCAATTTCGTCGCCTTTTCGCGCGCGATGGGCAGGTCGACGAGGCCGATGCCCTGTCCCGTTCCGGCGTGCAGCGGCGAGAGCGCGTGGATGAAGTACATACGTTTCGCGGTCATGATTTCCCTCCTCGCGCGTTCACCACGCGCCCCAGACGGCGAGTCCGAAGCCGTCGTGTTTAAGATTCGCCAAACCGTTCGACTCGGGCGCGTCGCCGTCGCTCATCGAAGACGCGAGCCACAACGCATCCGGGTTCACTTCCGTGTTGTCCACCTTCTCGAAGAAATAGACCGACCCCGCCGGCGTCATCCGACGCAGCGGCTTCGGCCCGCCTTCGATCCACTTTCCGTTTTCCAGGCGACGCTTGATCTCCCAACCTGCCAGCGGCTTCCATCGCGGAATGCGTGCGCCGACGAGCTCAACCTCCGTTTGGGTCCCCGGGATTTTGCCCTTGAATGTTTGTGGGTCGATCCAGTGGGGTCGCCAGCCACCGGCGTAGATGGCTGGCGTCACGAGCACCATGCACAGTTGGGTCGCCGATTCGACGGTCGTTTTCCACGTCGGGGGCACAGTTGGCCAAGCGTCAACGACCGAGAAGTCCGCAAACCGCCCCTCGCCACCGATGCGGTGCGTGTAGCCGTTCAGACCGTCCGCGCTCGTGTTTCCCGTGTCGACGATCTTGACGACGAGCCCGGTCGTGACTTCCTTGCCCTGAAAATCGATCGCCTCCGTCGAGAACAACATGCCGGGTACTCCGGCGTAGTTGCCGCCTATCGCCACGTGCGTGCGCCGGTCGCGCTCGAGGGAAATGCCGCCGATGGACGACTGGTCGATCGACTCGCCCCCAGGGATGAGCCACTGACTTGCGAGATCTGTGACCTTCCAGAAGTCGCACGCCTTCCCGTATTCGGGTTTGCCGGCCTTGCTATTGAGCGGAAGTCCGACCGGTTTGAGACCGCCGGGCAGATTGCATCCGGCTCCCGGCAACTCGACGGGCCGCAACCGATGAAACGCACCACCTTCCGGATACGCATCCGCGGGCGCGGGGACGTAGACCTCGCTTCCGACGCGCAGCAGCGGCCCCTGGAATTTCCAGTTCACGACCGTGTCGGCCATGGCCTGGGGGAAGTCGTCGTTGTTTGCCTTTCGAACGATGGCTGTGCGCAGAGTCCCGGCCACGGCGCTCGGCGTGGGAAAGGGCAGCGACACCGCGCCACCCGCGCCCGTGTCGAAGGGTTTGGGATCGCGAAAGATCAGCGGACTGTTGGGAGTGATGACCACGCACGTCATAACGCGCCTCCTTGCTGCGCCGCCGGGGCGTTCGGAACATCGACCGCCTCGCCGGAGTCGAGATAGGCCGGCAGCAGGGCGCGCGCCACAATGATCTCCTCCGCCATCTGCCGGAGAGACAGCCAAGCCTGATGTGCGAACGCCTCTTTCACAGTGTCGTTCGCCTCAGTCGGTGGCTCGGGAATCCGGTCGAGAATCATCTCGCGGACACGCTTCGTCAGTTGGTCTTGTTCGCCTTTCTGTTTTTTACCCAGCAGGCGTTTCAACTCGACGTGGAGCAGCTCCGCCGTGACCCAAGTTTCGCCGTTCTGATCCGTGATCGGCCCGGTCTGGCTAGCGTTCCCATAGTGGCGTGCGAGCGTGCGCATCTCGTATGCGAGGCGGTCTGGAATCAGATCCTCTCGCAGCAGGTGGACCCATCCCTTCATCCGCGTGACGGGGCTGGTGTGTTCGTGATAGGCGTCGCCATGCGTCGCGTCGGGCCACGCCATGCGCAGTTTGATCGGCGCGCCGGAGCGTTTATAGAGGTGAAACGCCACGGCGTTACCGCGTTTGCCATCGGCCTCCGCGAGTCGTTTATCCTCGGGGATCAAATTCGCGTTCGCAAACTCCCAACGCCCGCTCTTGGCGTCCTTCTCGGCGTCATGGGCGTTCTTGATCATTTCGCCCGCCATGGGCGTGAGCATGTGGACGATCGCCACGCCGACCGAGATAGTGCATCCCGTCACGTTCGTTCGAAAGCTCTGCTGAAGCGCTTCCACGCAATCGAGCATCCGGTCGAGCGGCACGAAGGCCAGCACGTCATCGCCGCCGGCGAAGATCGCGCTGCCGTTGGCGGCGGTTTCGACAATTTCATTCACACTATTTGCAAACGTCTGCATCCTCTGTGAGATTTCGCGATTCTCCTGAGGTGTCTTCGCGTCGCGGATCATCTTCCCCATCCCGTCGCCATCGCAGGCGATGACGGCGAGATATGGGCAAGGGGAAATTTTCGCACCGGTGACGATGTCTTTCAGGTCCTTCAGGTCTTCGACGTAGCTCGGGTAATCGCCCTTCAGACTGTCCAAGCGATCCGCAAAGAGTTGGTGGCCGTCGAAACAAAAGTCGCCATAACGGGTTTCATTCGTGTAGGAGAAGAATCCCGAGCGATTTTGTCCCTTCAGGTCCTCCAATTTTTGCCGGACCCCCAATACGGCTTGCTTCTGTCGATCGCCGTCGTCTCGGCGCATGACCCCGCGAATGAACGGATCGACCGCGATGCGCGAGCCTGGCGGAAAGTGCTCGTCGCCGGCGAGGCGTTTCACAAGGCCGGGCAGGTCGAGCATTTCGCCAGGTTTAATGCCCAGCTCGGCGCGGTGGTTGCGCCGATTGTCCGCCTCGAGCAGGCGTTGCAGCACGGACTCGCGACGCCCGTCCAGCGACGATTTGGAGACGCGATGCGCCTGAAGGCTCGGAACGAAATCGCTGAATTCCTCCCGGGCGTCTAACAGGCGTTCTACCTGAGATCGACCTGCCCGAAAATCGTTTTCATCGAGAGGAACCCACGCCGAATAGAACTCCACGCGCTGCTCGACTTTTTGCTCGTTCCAGACGTTGTCGTGAAAACCCAAATCGGGACCGTTGTTCAGCTTGTCTTGAACATCGTCGATCGCGTCATTCCACGGAGCGTACGCACCGACTCCGGCTTTCCCGCTCGCGTCACGTGGATCGACGCCATCGGGCAGGATCGCGAGGACTCGATCCGAGGTGGGCACGGGATTCACCGAGCCGTCTTCGCGAAAATGATCGTTCAGCGGCGGCGCGATAAAATCGACTCCGTGGACCGCTCTCTTGAGGGCCGCCGCTGCGGCCAGCGCCGTCTTCTCGACGAAGTTCGACGACCAATGCAGATCGCGCGACCGGCGCGACGCTTCAATGAATTCCTGCACCGGCCCCACCGAAAACATGAACAGGTGTTTTGCCATCTAGTAAATCCTCCTGCCGCCGTTGTTCTTCACCCACTCGCGAAACGCCGTGAGCACCTTCTGGCCGGCGGGGGCGGTCGTGACGGCGGGCGATCGCAACGGCTGATAACGCACCCCCGTGTCCCCCGCGCCCGAAATCGTGTCGAACGGCGCGGCGCTGCCTTTGACGTAGCGGTCCTTATCCTCGGCGTTCGGTGCCGCGTGCGGGTCCATCAACACGACCTGCCCATCGGGCGGATCGGTCTCGAACCCCACGATGACGGGGAGAAACTGGTCCTCACCAACCTGAATCGCCTTCGTGATGACCGGACTCGCCAGACGGTCTTGAATTTTTCCGGCGGAATCGATCCACGCGAGAGTGAAGTTGTGCTGTTCCCTGTTGTCCCAGCCTATCGGTTTCCCAGTGATTTTGTCCCTGCGAAGCACAAAGCCCGGGTCTGGATTCGCGTAGGGCTGGTCCTTCCAATCTTTGTTTTGAAAACGGGTGATGATCGGAAGACCAAGTGAAGAACGCGGCCAAGCGGGGTCACCGAGGTGCTCGGTGTGCGGGGTGTGTTCCCACTTCGTAAATGGCTTTGGAATCGCGGCCAGTTTGCGAATCTTGTCCGGCTCCGGCCAGTCGGTGCGACGCAGGCGATGCTTCTTTTTTGGCTTCCCCGGTCGTGACTCGTCCTGCCGGAATCGCTTGACGAATCCCACCGCGGATGCCCAAGCGTCCTTCACGTTGGTGGAATCGTCGCTGCCAATCTGCATCCACGACCATCGCAGATTGGGAATGTGCCGCGCCCATTTCGGCGGCTTACCTTCCGGTCGAACCCAACCCAAGGGGTGTTCAATCGCCGGATTGGATTTCGAGTCCAAAAACTTCGGACACACGTCCTCTGGACTCAAATATCCGGCGACACCGGACAGCACTTGGATCGTCCCAGCGCCGCGTCGTGTCCGACTACCGTAACCGCCGAAACAGATCCAAGCCCGAACCGCGGTCATGACGTCGTCGCTCAATGCTTTGGGGAAACCGAGTTCGAGCGTGAACTGCTGGTGGACGAAGAGCGGATCGGGATTCTTTCCCGGCGCCGGTCGCGACGAAAACATCGCATAAGCGCTCGCACCGCCGATATCGTCCGGCCAAACGATCGGCAAACCGTCCGGATCCTCCCCGGATGTCTCGTCCGGCTCGACCGATACAGCCACCGCCGACGGCTTCGACTCATACTCCGGCTCCGTCCGTCCGGGCTTCGGTGGGACCTGAAAGTGAACGCCCCCCCAGATCTCCTGCTCATTCTGAAACAGTTCATCGATCGATTTGAATTTCGCGAAGTCCTGCGTCGCCCGCCACCAGAAACGAAGGTGCCCGCGCACCGACGCCGCGCGGATCGGCTCGATCTCGTGGAACTTGCGCGGCTCGACGCCGCCGCCGAAGACGGGCGTCGCCACCCGCAGACGCACGCTGAACGATGTTCCGGCGTGAACCTCGATCGGAAGAGCTTCCGTTGCCGGTGCAGTGTGATGTGCCAGATTTCGTCGCGGGGACACGGTCGCGTTTCTCCTCAGAACACCAGCCGGTAGGCCCGTTGCTGCGCGGTAAAATAGGTCAGGAACGAATCCAGCGCGTTGTCCGCCGCCGTGCCCGTGTGATGTGCATTCATCGGCGCAACGCGAGCAGCCTTGGTGCGGTCGTGAAGCTCCGCCGCCGTCGGGCGATACGGCAAGCCCGGGTGCGCGCCGGGCTGAGTTTTCACCACGAGATCGCCGACGAGTTGCCGCGGCTTCACGCCGTTCAGCACGAGCGCCATGGCGCAGTAACGCACCTGATCCTGCGCATTGCGGAACGCGAAGGGCCGGATGATGAGCGGAGAGCCGAAGCGATCGGTATCTTCGTGCGTGAGCATGGCGTTCGCCGGCTCGTCTTTTCTGGGATCGTTTCGATCATCCTTGAACTTGAAGATGATCGGCAACCCGAAATCCGCTCGTGGGAAGAAGATGTCGTCATTCTGATGAGGCGGATGCGCCCAATTCGCGGGTTTGTGACCGCGCCCATCCGCCAACCGGCGCAGCGCATTCGGTTCCGGCCACTTGCTGCGTCCGGGATGGTTGGCTCCCGCAGGCGCAGCGTCGCGGCCATCGGGCGCTTGCCGGAACTTCTGAAATTCCGTGACGGCGGCCTTCCACGCCTGATAGGGGTCGGGGAACGACTGCGTGCCGACACGCAGCCGCGCGCCTTCGAGCGTCGGCCAGTCGTGAGCGGTCTCTTCGACCGCGGGGAGGCCGATGCCGATGCGACCGGTAAATTCCGAAAATGCGGTGGCGGTGCCGAGTTCCGCGCTCGCGGGGACGCGGTCGATATCCATCAGTGCGCCGAGCCCCCGCCGCGTGCGCGCCCCGATGCCGCCGAACAGCACCCAGCAACGAAACGCGGCTTCGACATCGGCCTTGGCCGGCGCGCCGAGCCGTGAATGATCGAGATGCAGCGTGAATTCCACGAACCGCGTGGCAAACTGTTGATTGTGACCGACGCGGACCTTGGCCGTGGGGACGGGCGCGTTTCCCTGAAGCTCGGCACTCGGACGCTGGAGAGGAAAGAGAGCGTATCCCGCGCCCGCGCCAAATGCCCAATTCGGCAGGGGTTTTGGCTTGTGCGTGTTGGGATTCACCTCGTGCACGCCGGCCGGAATCGTCACACCCTTCTTCGGCGCGTTTCCCCACTCCACCCACAGCTTGACTTTGGACTCTTTCGACTCTTCATCGCCGCCCAGCGCGGTTCCGCCGAAGATCTCCGCCTCGTCGGCCCGCAATTTGGCTAGGCCGTCCGTCCCACAGTAACGCTGCCGGTGGCCGACCAGCGCGCGCCACCAAAAACGCAGGTGTCCGCGGATCTCGGGCACGCGGATGGGATCGGCATCGTCGGACTGCTGCGCCTGCGCCCCGCCGCCCATGATGGGGGTGATGACACGCAGGTTGTACGACTTCACATCCGTGGTTTTCGCACCCGGAGTCGGCTTCGGATCTGTCGCCAGGGCTCTACGAGGGGACATGCAGCCTCCGTCTCTTCGTCTCCCCTTTCATACGGACAGCACTTGGAGGTTCTTACAAAATATTTTCCTCAGTCGAAATTTTTCGTTTTTCGCAGGCCGTCGTGAGTTGTAAACACCGGTTGAAAAATGAAGCGGTTCGCCGGGTGGTCCGGCGATGGTTGGAAGGCGTGTCGCTCCTGGTTATTTCCTGTTCGGGCAGGTCAGCGTCCAACTCGATCCGAGACTGCATGTACTGACGTCGCGATCGCGAGTTCAAATGGTTTGCTCTGTTGTGTTTGATTTGGAGTTACAAGCGGGTGCCGAGTCCTCCTGCCCGGCAGGAGACCGCGACGGCCGAGCACGACATCTCCAAATTGTCTGCTCTCGCAACCAATCTCCAAGGACGGCAATCGGGATCCCGATCTTCCTACGCGCGATCGGCCGTATTCCAACTCATCGCACGCAGTCTGCCGCCATCATACGACATCGCGGGTCATACGGCAGTTGGCACGAGCGGATTCTTCCCGCGTCAATTCCGCGTACGTCCCTCCTCGCCCGCAATCCAATCGTTTCGAGCGAAGACGTGCGGGAGTTGCCGCGCCCGCGACGCCGCGACCATCCGCGCGCCGCGAGCGCACCGAACGTCGGCATTGTAAACGTCGAGCAGGATCACGACGTCCGACTCTAAGCCCTTGAACGCGCCGAAGGTCGTGTGCAGGAGCATTCCATCGCGGTCGAGGGGATCGGTGGAGAGCGCGAGACCGGCGAGCGACTCCGCGGTCGCGAGCACCGAATTGCGCCGCGTGTGCGGCGTGAGAAGCACGATCTGGTCGGGGGTGATCTTCTCTCGCGCGGTCAACGTCTCGATCAGCTCCGCGAGGTCTCTCAGCGTCTCCCGCGGATCCCTCCGGAGATGCACCACGACGTCTTCGCCCCACGGCGCGTCGAGCGGGCACTCGACCGCGTCCCCCGTGAGGGTCGCGAGCGTCTCGGCGATGCGTCGCGCGTTGCGGAAGTTGTGCCGCAGGTGAAAGACGGTCTCGAACGCGGGCACGGTCGAGGGACGCCCGAAGATGGCCTGGCGCGGATCGAGGAACGCGAAGATCTTTCCCGCCGATTTATCGGCGAGGAGGTCTTCGAGGATCGCCCACCAGTCGGGCAAAAAGTCCTGCGCCTCGTCGACGACGATCGCGTCGAACCGTGGCATCGCGCCGAGCGTCGGGACGAGTTGGAGTATGGGCTGGAGCGCGTTGCGCCGGAAGTTTTTGAACTCCGATTCCGAGAGCGGAGTGACGGTGCGTTCGCCGCGCCAGAAACGCAGGGATTCGTCCGCGGCGGAGGCGATGCGCGGGAGCGTCGACGCGGTCCAGAGCGTCTCGCGCGGGGCGTCGAGCGGCCGCATTTCGGAGGGCGCGCACTCGCTGAGCGGAAACGCGACGACATCGCCGAAGACAAACGGGAGTTCGACGAATCGCCCGGCGAAGAGGCGATTGAGTCGGCGCAGGAACTCGGCGCGCAACTCGTGGAGCGACGCCCGGGCCTGCTCCCACGGGCTTTTCTTTATGATCTCGTCGCGGCCGTCGACTCGGCGAACCCACGTGCCGTCGCGCCATCCTGGCTCGCCTGGCGCAAGGCGAGGCCTCGGTGAAGGAGCTCGCCACGCCCTTCGCCATGAGTCAGCCGGCCATCTCCAAGCACCTCAAGCTGCTGGAGCGGGCCGGGCTGGTCAGCGTCGGACACGACGGTCAGCGTCGGCCGCGGCGGCTGGTGGTGGCGCCGCTCAGCGAGGCGCGCGCCTGCATCGAGCGCTTCCGTGAAGCCTTCGAGCAGAACTTCGCGCGGCTCGATGTCCTCCTCGGGGAGTTGCAGCAATAGCCGCACGACCCCAAGCGCGGCAAACCCAAACTCAAGTGAGGTCAGCGATGGAAAAGGCCGAGGTCAGCTTGCCGAGTGACCGCGAAGTGAAGGTGGTCCGTCCATTCAAGGCACCGCGCGCGCTCGTGTATCGCGCCTATACCGAAGCCGCGCTGCTGCGCCGCTGGTGCGTCGCGGAGCCGGGCTGGTCGATGCCGGTCTGCGAGATGGACGCGCGGGTCGGTGGCAGCTACCGCTGGCGCTGGCGTAACGAAGCCGATGGCAGCGAGTTCGGCTTCAGCGGCGTCTTCAAGGAGCTCGAGCCGGGCGCCAAGATCGTCCACACCCAGTTTTACGACGCCGGCGACACCGGCATCGGCATGGGCGACGGCGACGCCACCGTCACCGTGACCATGTCCGAAAGCGGGGACGTCACCACCGTCACCACTCTCATTGACTTCGGCAACAAGCAATCGTGCGACGACTCGATGGCCACCGGCATGACCGACGGCATGGAGCAGAGCTACCAGTTGCTGGACGAGGTGCTGGCCGGCCTGCCCAGCAGCGGCGACGGGGCGCGCTCCTAGATCGGACGCTCCGCTGCGTTTGTACGTCGCCGCGATGGGCCCGGGCTCGAGATAGGCTGCGCCCGCCGCGTCAGCACCACGTGCGCGGCTTGACAATCGCTGAGAAGGGCCGTTCCATGCGCAAGGATATTGCAATGGGGCTTACATATGAAACGCTTCCTTTTTTGGTCGACCATCCCTCTCCTCCTCACCGTGATGGCCCTCGGGATTTCCTGCGATTCCGGCGATGACGACGACGATTCGGGCGTGGGAGCCGCGAACGACGACACGGATGATGACGATACCGGCGATGACGACGTGAGCGACAACGGGCTCTATGAGCGCTGCATGGCTTTTTACGTCGATTGCATGGGTTACTCCGAGGACGATGCCGTCGGGTACTGCGACATTCTTCCCGATGTGACCGACGCGTGCCAGATCGAGGCCCATGGCCTTTATTTGGATTGCATGGAAGCCAATATCGATTGCGAAGACTTTTCCGCGGAAGAGTCTTTGGCCTGTAGCGAGGCACTCCAGACGGTTCTGGAAGCCTGCTGAAAATCTCCGCCGACCGCGGCCTACGACATGACTTGACGCGTCTCGCGTTCCGAACGGACGACGCGATCGCCATGCGGCGTCGCATCGTCTGCCTCGCGCAGGGCTATTTCGTCAGCACGACATGCGTGGCACGCTCCGACGCCACGTGCTCGGCGCATTGGTAACCGAGGCTCGCCGTGTCGATTCCGACGAAGAGGTGCTCACCCCGGCCCAGCAACGCGGGACCGATGACGAGGTGCATCTCGTCGATGAGCCCGGCCGAGAGGTATTCGCGGACCGTGGCGACACCTCCGCCGAGGCGGATGTCTTTGCCGGCGGCCGCTTCGCGCGCGCGGTCCAGCGCGGCGTGGATGCCGTCCGTGACGAAGTGGAACGTAGTTCCGCCCTTCATCGTGATGGGCGCGCGGGCATGGTGCGTTAGCACGAAAACCGGCACGTGGTACGGCGGATTCTCGCCCCACCAGCCCTTCCAACTGTCGTCGTTCCAAGGGCCGCGTATCGGTCCGAACATATTGCGTCCCAGGATCCAAGCGCCGAGGTTTTCAAAACCGCGCGCGGCGAATTGATCGTCGATGTCCTCGCGGCCCGGTGCGTCGCCGATCAACGATCCGGCGAAATCGGCGTGGATCTTCTGAAAGGTCTTCGTGCCGAGAACCCACTGGTGCAGCGCCATCCCCCCGACGCCCATGGGGTTGTCCAGCGACTGATCGGGTCCAGCACCGTAGCCATCGAGAGAGATTCCAAACGCGTTCACGCGCAGCTTCGACATGCGTGTGTCTCCTTTCGGGTTCAGGCCATTCGCGTCGGGATCCGCAGGATGCGGATGGTGACGCCCACGCCGATCGCGGCGAGCGCGAGCCGAACCCACCAGAGCCCGGCCGGCACGACCGCGAAGATGGAAACCGCGAGCGTTATCCAGAGCAGAACGATCGTGGTGATCTTCGACGAGCGCGGAATTCCCTCGCCGCTGACGTACCGCCGCAAATATTCGCCGAAGACGCGGTTGCCGAGGAGCCATGCGTGCAAGCGCTCTGAACTGCGTAAAAAGCACGCCGCGGCGAGCAGCAGAAACGGCGTGGTCGGGAGCACCGGAACCACGATGCCGATCGCTCCCAGAACGACGCAGACGACGCCCGCCGAAACGAGCAACGAGCTGCGCAGTCGGTCGGGCGCTCGGTCCATGGTCGTTTCATTCGCGTCGAGATCGAATGTCGCTTCGCGCGCGTTCTCGAACTCGCGCGACGCGGCTGGGTGACCTGTCACGTATTCCGCTCCCATGGCGTCGGTCATCGCCCGCGGCACTGACGTTACATACGGTCGGCCCGCGTTCGTCTCACGAATGCGACGATCGTTCAAGCTGTGAAGGCTCGATACGGCATGACGCAAGTGCGATGACGTATGCTTGATCACATTGGCATAGCCGGCCGGAGTTTTTAAGTTGCGTGCAGCATTCGCTTCTGGAGATCGTATGTCCACGAACCCATCGCGTTCGAGAACGTTGCGCAAATCCACGGGCAAGTCCGTACTCAGGTCCCGGGCGCGATTGGGCGTGAATACGGCCGCTGCGGACGAGTCCGCCTCACGGCTCATCGACGGACGCATCGGCGAACTCGGCGATTGGCGGGGTGAGACGCTCGCGCGCATGCGCGCGCTGATCCACGAGGCCGAACCGGGGATCGTCGAGGAATGGAAGTGGATGGGCACGCCCGTTTGGTCGAGCAACGGGATCGTCTGCACGGGAGAGACGTACAAGCAGGTCGTCAAGCTCACATTCGCGCGCGGCGCGAGCATCCCGGACCTTGCGCGGCTTTTCAATTCGAGCCTGGACGGCAACGTTCGGCGGGCGATCGACATCCGCGAAGGGGAAACGGTGGACGCGGATGCTTTCCGCACGCTGGTGAAGGCGGCTGTGGAGAGGAACGAGCAGGCGAACGTGAAGCCCGCCGCGAGAAAGCCCGCCCCGGACGCGAGCGCATCTGCTCCCGTGAAGCTCCTATCCGGCGGCAATCCGCAAATCCCGAAGGGCGACGGCGACGCCCCGGTGCAGGCATACATCGCCGCGATGCCGGGTTGGAAGCGCGACGTCGGCCGCCGGCTCGACGCGCTCATCGTTCGGAACGTGCCCGGCGTACGCAAGGCCGTGAAGTGGAACTCGCCGTTCTACGGCATCGAAGGGCGGGGATGGTTTGCGTCGGTCCACGTCTTCACGCGGTACGTCCGCGTGACCTTTTTCAACGGAATCGCGCTTCGCCCCATGCCCGATGGCGGCACGCCGAAGAGCGGGGAGTCGCGCTGGACCGACATTCACGAAGACAATTTCGACGAGGCTCGAATGGCCGAGTGGGTCAAGCAGGCGGCGGCGTTGCCCGGATGGGTTCCTTAGCCGACCGTTCCGGCGCTCACTCGTCCCCCTCCTCCATCACCTGACGCACGCGACGCAGAAGCTGCGACGGTTCAAAGGGCTTGTGCAGAAACAGGTTCTCCGAGATCGTCTCGCCGACATACTGATTGACCCATGCGGCGTCATTGCCGGAGATGTAGATCACGCGCATGTCCGGTCGCTGCGGCCTGAGCGTCTTGACGAATTCCACCCCGTTCATGAGCGGCAACACCACGTCCACGATCGCCATATCGATCGAGCCCGGGTACGAGGTGCCGATCGCAATCGCCTCGGAAACCTGCGAGGCCGCGAGGACATTGTAACCGCCGCGCTCCAGCATCCGCTGAATGATCTGCAAGACTTCCCGCGAGCCCTCGACCAGCAGAATCGTCTCGCTGCCGCGAACGAAATCCGTGGCCGTCGGTGTCTTCTCCAACTCCGGGGACTCGCCCGCCGCCGGAAAATAGATGTGAAATGTCGCGCCGCGCAGCGGCTCGCTCTCGACGAAGATCTCCGCGGCGTGATGGCGCACGATTCCGTAGACCGTCGCGAGTCCGAGTCCGGTTCCCTCCTTGCGGGCCTTGGTCGTGAAGAACGGCTCGAAGATCCTCGCCCGGGTTTCCCCGTCCATTCCGACGCCGTCGTCACTGACGGTGAGCCGCACGTACCGCCCCTCGGTGAAGGGGCCGTGCGGGACGTCCCGCGCCTCGAAGCGCGCGGTGCGGATCGTGAGACGCCCGCCGCGCGGCATCGCGTCGCGCGCATTGATCGCGAGATTCAGGATCACCTGATCGAGTTGCGTGCGGTCGGCGAGGATCGCCTCGACATTGGGATCGAGCATGGTGTCGAGCACGATGTGCTCGCCGATCAAGCGCTCGAGCATCTTGCGCATTTCGGTGACGACCGCATTGAGATTCAGCCGCGTCATGCGCGCGCTTCCGCTGCGGCCGAATGCGAGGAGCTGATTGGTGAGCGTCGATCCGTGTTTGGCCGATCGCTTGATGCCTTCCACATCCTCGCGGGCCTGATCGCCGAGGCCCGCGTCACGGAGCAGGAAGTCGGCGTAACTGAGAATCGCCATCAGGACGCTGTTGAAATCGTGCGCGACCCCGCCCGCGAGCAACCCGAGCGATTCCAGACGGCGTGACTGGCGCAGGCGGTCCTCGATCTCGCGCAGGGACTGCTCCACGCGTTTCTGATCCGTGATGTCCTGCAGGATCGCGATCACGTGCGAGACGTCCCCGTGCGTCGCGCGGACGGGCGCGAACGACGCCAGCGCCACGCCGATATGCACCAGTCCCCGTCGATAGAGCACCTCGCCGCGATAGGTGCCGCCATCCCGAACCTTGGCCCAGATGCCGTCGAACTTGTCGCCGAGGCGATCTCCCGTCAGAAGACTCCGCAGGGAGACGCCGGGCAGCGTCGAGGCGGCCTGCGCGAAGAGTCTCCCCATGGCCGGATTCGCCCACTCGATCACACCATCGGCGTCGGCGATGACGACCGCGTTGACCGCGGCGTCGAGCGCCGCATGCATCAGTTTCCGCTGCTGTTCGGTGAGTCTCGCCGTCGTCTGGTCGTCGGCGATCACGACGTAGTGCCCGACGTGGCCGTTCGTGGACACGGCGAACGCGTGAATGCCGAGGCAAAATCGTTTTGACCGGCCGTCCTCGCCGGGCCGGTGAATCCAGCATTCGGACACGCTCACGGTGTTGCCGTCGCGCAGCGGGGAAAGGCAGAGCTGCGGAGTCGAGTCCTCGAACAGGGCGTCGTCGAAAAGGTTGACGTTGCCGGCGGCGAGTCCCGGCGACAGCTTCAAAAACGCGTCGTTTCCGCGAAGGAATTCCCCTTCGGGACTGAAGATCGCGACAGGACCCGGGCTGAACTGGATCAGGTCGTTCAGCGTCGTGTCGACGCTTTGCAACACCTGCTCGGCACGGCGATGCGCGGTCCGGTCGCGCACGACGATGAACTCGGCCGGCTTGCCGCCGTACTCGATGACGCTGGAATTGATGTTGAGCGTCAGAACCTCGCCCGCCTTGTGGCGGATGCGAAACTCGAGGATGCCGAGTTCGCGCTCGCCGCCGATGTGCCGGCCGTACGCGTTCACGAGCAGCGGAATGTCTTCTTCGACGATGAAGTCCGTGAAGTGCATGCCGAGCATTTCCTCGGCGCTGTACCCCATGATCTCCTGCAGCCGGCGATTGGCGGACTGAATGCGGAAGTCCTGAACGATCAGGATGCCGTCATAGCCAAGGTCGTCCAGATGCGATAAGCGCTCTTTCTCTTTCTGAAGATCGCGGATGACTTCGCGCAGGCGCTTGTTCTCGGCTTCGAGGCGCTCCACCTGCTCCGACTTCAGATCTTCGAAGACTTCGACCGAGGGCGACATGCAACCACCGCTCAGAAATCGACACCCGCCCGGAAGCCGGTACGGACCATGTTGGAGGAGACGACCATGTTTTATATATCACAGGTTTCGACACGGGCAATCGTCGACCTCAGCCTGCCGCGGGGTTTTTCGGGTTCGTCGGCCGACCCGCCGCACCCGGAAAGACGGGAAAGCGGATTCCCCAGGGCGTTTTTTCCTCATCATTCCCAAAAATCTGCCGATTCGTAGAATTGATGGAAATGTCATCGGGGTGTTGCGTGCGCATTCGGGTATGGGTGTCGTTTTGTCTTTTCGCCGTCGTGCCCGTTTCGACGTCGTTCGCCTCCCCGGAGGTCTGGAAGGATCTGGACGGTCTCGTCCATTGCCAGAACGTCGGTGTGGCGCCCGAGCAGATCTATCCCCAGCTGGCCGGCGAAGAAGTCCAGGAAACCGGCGTCATGCCGATCCCGCTCGAGACGCTGCGCAAGGCGTTTTGGGTGGAGCACCCCGATTCGACGCAGGCCACCGTGCACGAACTGCTCGCCGACTTCGGCGTGACCTGGACGCCGGTGTATTTGCGTCCGCCGAGGTGGAGCGTGGAAGAGGAGACCGTCATCGCGACGGGCATCCTCTCCGAGACGCAACTCGCCATGGTCGCCGACCGCGTGAATCAGCACAGCCAGACGAAGGCGTCCTCGGAATCGCTGGGCGTCGTCCTGCTATTTCGCGATCTGGTCCCGGAGCACCTTCGTACGCGCGAGGTGCTGATCCGACTGACCGACGGCGAGGTGTTGGGTTGGCCGCATCTGGCCGTTTCGGGCGATCTCAACATCCCGGCCTTCACGTGGCGACTGACGCTCGAAGCCGGAAAGGACCGCCCGTTCCTGGCGGAGTGGCCGGTCGTGGTGGGCAAGACCACGACCAAGACCCCGCGCACGCCGCAGACGGTCTACTGCACGATGCTGCACCACTATCCGCCATGGACCGACCCGGAGACGAAGAAGTACGTCGGCCCCGGCCGGCACAATCCGCTGGGCATCTGGAAGCTGATGCCCACGGAGCCGAAAAAGGTCATCTGGTACTACCACGGCACAAATCAGCCGAAGCTGCTGAATCGGACCTACCGGGCGTTTTCGCACGGGTGCATCCGCAACCGGAACGAGAACATCGCCCACCTCGCGCTTTTCATGCTCACGCGCAATTCGGGCGTGCAACTGCCGACGGGGCAACTGGCCGGGAATCTCGACGTGTACGGCGAAACGAGGACGCGTCTCGTGCCCCTGTTCACCTCGGTTCCGGCCGTGAATCGATACCATTGCCTCGACATCGTCGCCAATCCCGTGACCGGCGAAGCGGAACTGGCCGCCTACCCCGACGTCTATTGGTTCCGTTCGGACGACGGCAAGACGCACCGCACCGTCAACGCGGACTACCTGTCCGAAAAACTCACCGCGCTCGGATTCGACACAAGCAAACTCGCGCCGACGGACGTCGCCGTCTTCGCGAAGCAGTTGTCGGCGATCAAGCAGTCGGTTCGATACGGCGTTTCGCAGCTCAAGCTGATTCTCTCGGCGGGAAAGGACTCCGACGGCGTTCCCGTGGCCGAGAATCCGAAGGCCAAGACCGTGAATTAGACGACGCGCGGGCAGCCCGCGCCATGAACGGTACGCCATGAACGCGCGCGGCCCAACGGACCAGGTTGGTCGACGCATCGTGGAAGCGATGGCGACGCCGGTCTTCGCCTGCGACGCGAATGGTCGGGTCATCGAATTCAGCCCCGCGTTCGGCGAACTGTTCGAAGATGCGAAAATGCCTGAGCCGGGCGTCGCGATCGACGAATTGTTCGGAAGCCGAATCGCGGAGTTCGTTCGCGACCGCATCCGCGAGTCCATCGCCGACCCCGACGGCGCTCCCCGCACCGTCCGCGTGCCCGAGTATGCGGCGACCTCCGACGCCGAAAGCCCGCTGGCCCCCCTGACGGAGCTCACGTTCATTGCCGCACACGACGCGTGCGTTGTTCTCGTGCAGTCGTCCGCTCTGCCCCTACTGGTGGACGGGCCGTTTCGCAGGCGGATTCCGCTTTTCGCGCTCGCCGAAAACACGCGCGACATCGTCTTCATGACCGATGCCGACGGAGTCGTGAATTATGCCGGCGCCCCGCTGCGCGAGGTGACGGGGGCTTCGCCCGAACGCATCGCCGGCCAGGACATGGCGTCGTTCTTTCACCGGGATGACCGCGACGCGATCCGGACGCTGTTCGAGGAGGTCCGTGAAGGACAAACCGGGTTCCGCGACGGCGTGCGGATCTTTCACGAAGACGGTCACATCCTCCGTTTGACCATCAGCCTCTCGCCGCTGTGGTCGCGGACGAGCGAGTTCGCCGGGACCATCGGCATCGCAAGGGACACGACGCGCGAGCACAAGTTGGAGCGACGTCTCGAACGGACGCGCAATCTGGAAATGATGCGCAACCTCGCCGAGGGCATCGCCGGCGATTTCAACAACATCCTCACCGGCATCATGGGAAACTTGAGCCTTCTGCGGGCGATGGTGCCCCGGGGGGATCTGCTGTGGGGGCCGCTGGGACGCATCGAGCAATCTGCCGAACGCGCGGTGCGTCTTACGCAGCAGCTCATCGCCTGCTCGCGCGGCGGGCGCGGTACGCCTCAGGCGCTCAACGTCAACGATGCGATCCGCCGATGCGTCGAACAGCACGAGATCCGCCGGGACGCGGAAATCGTGATTCGAATGAATCTCGCCGAACCGGCGACGGTGATCTACGCCGATCCCGCCTACATCCGCCAAGCCATCGACAATTTGCTCCAAAACGCGTGGGAAGCCACCCCGGGCGGCGGAACGGTGACGATCCGTACGGATCGAATCCTGATCTCGCCCGGAATGGAGTCGGAACTCGGTCCCGGCGAATACGCGCGGATTGTCGTCAAGGACACGGGGGTCGGCATCGAGGAAGAACACCTCGGCCGGATCTTCGAACCGTTTTTCACGACCAAGTCGATGCGCCGTGGGCTCGGTCTCACGGCGGTCCACGGGATCGTCTCGACCCTCGACGGCTCGGTCGATGCCGCCAACACGCCCGAGGGCGGCGCGATCCTCACCGTCTGCATCCCGATGGTGGGCGGCCGGAGCTATCCCCACGAAGAGGATCGACCGCGTCCCCTCGACCTGTCCGTACTCGTGATCGACGATGAACGCGTGGTGCGGGAATTTTGCGAGGTCGCGCTCGCGGGCAGCGGCGCACGCGTCACGGTCGCCGAGACCGGCGAAGAAGGGATCCAAACCTTCGCCGAGGACCCCGATGCCTTCGACGCGGTGCTCCTCGATCTGGTGCTCGGCGACATGCCCGGCGAACTCGTCTTCGCCCGGCTGCGTCGAATTCGACCCGACGTCCGCGTGATCCTTTCCTCCGGCTTTCCGCAGGCGATCGACGACGCGCGCGAACCGGGCCGCTTCGACGGCGCGGCGGGCCTGCTCGTCAAACCTTTCGACATCAACCGGCTCGTCGAAATCCTGCTCGGCATCACCGGCGCCAACGCGGACTGACCCCACCAGAGATTGACCCCGACGAAGACTTGCCGTTGTCATTGACAGCCCCGCCCGACGCTTCTGTAATACCGCCCTTGTCGGGCCGTTTTATTCGAGCGCGGCGCGCCTTCGTCCAAGGACTGCGAGGCCACGGGAGGTCGGATTTTTGCGTTACGTGAAACATGCGCTGGTGTTGCTCACCACGGGACTGATCGCCTTGCTGACGCTCTTCGTGCTGTTCGGCAAAGTCGGTCCCGAACGCTTCTGCCCGCAGGACAGTGGAGCGGTGCTCTATCTGCCGGACATCCTCGGCACGGCGGACAAGGCGCTCTCGTCGCAGGGATTCCGGACGCTGGCCGACGCCGGCATGGGCGGTGGATCCTTCGCCGGAATGTTTCGCAACATGGAAAAACTGCGTCAGGAGTCGTTCCTCTACACGCTGATCCGCAGCCTGTCGCCGAAAATCGTCGTGGCCGTCCCCGCCGACCTCGACTGGTACGGCACGCACCAGGTACCGATCCTGTCCATCGTCGATCTCGGTCGTCCGATGCTGTTGCTCTCGGCGATCGGCCTCGCCGACAACATCAAGCGCGGCCAGAGCCTCGGCTCCTACATGGGCCATCCGCTCTCGGTGGACGGCGAGACCGCCACGTCGGTGATCCGCAATATCGTCGTGATGGGCACCGACGCCGACGTGAAGAAGGCGATCGAAGCCTATGAAGGAGCGAAGCCCTCGCTCGCCGACCGTAAGTCCGACGTCCGCAAGGCGCTGCGCATGATCGACGACGACGCCGAGATCTACGGCGTGCTGCTTTCCAGCAAGATTCTCGCGCCCACCGTGTCATTCGGCGACGAGAAATCGAAAACGGAAATTCCCGAAGCGAGCTTCGAACGCGGCGCGTTCGACATCGCGCTGAACACCGACGGAGTCCATATCCGCGCGGTGCTGGAGGCGGCGTCCGGCAAATCGGTGTTCTCGTTTCTGCAAAGCGGCGAGAAACCCTTCGAACTGGCGAAATACCTGTCCGAAAGACCGCTCCTCGCATTCGGCCTGCGTGCGGAGAACCTCGCCGCGCTGACGCCGACGTTCCTGCAGATGACACGCTTTGTGGAGGGCGAGGATGCTTCGAAGTCCGGCCAACGCAAGCGCTTCATCGAAATGCTCTACAGCGAACTTCTCTCGTCGGTCGGCCCCGACGTCATGTACTTCACGACGGAGAACAACGACTGGTGCGCGGTGCTTCGCCTGCGCAATCCCGAGTCGATGGCGAAGATCCTTTCCGGCTACGCGGGAAAGGACAAGCCGCAGGATCCGGAAGATTTTCAGGGGCTCATCAAGGCGGGGCTCGAAACACCCGGCGCGCTCAAGAGCCTGATCGAGAACGGCACGTTGACGGTTCAGGATCTGCGTCAGGCGGTGGGGGTGTTGCCGCCCGAGCTCGCCACGCTGCTGGCCAAAGCCCTGCCCGACCTCGAGACGGTGGTCGCGCCGGGCATGCCGTCCATCCACTTCCTCGGAAAGACCATCTACTACTCGATGACCGGCGATCTCGCGATCTTCTCGACCTCGATCGACGAGATGCGACGCATGACCGACGCCACGCCCGACGGCATGTCCACGGTTCGCGTGTTCTTCAACGGCGATCCGAAGGGCAGCGCGTTTTTCGCCGCGGACGTGAAACAGACGATCGTGCGCAAACTCGGCGGATCGGAGGACCCGATCCAGTTCGGGGATAAGCTCCGGGGACCGTGGACCTTCGTCGCGCAGGTAAAGGACGAGACCACGCGCGTGGAGATCGAGGCCGGCTTGCAGGCGGATCTGGAGATCGTGCAGAGCCGCCCGGGCCGCGTTTGGTTCTATTCCGCGTTGCTGTGGATCCTCAAACTGCTCGTCGTCGCGGGCGGCATGTACTGCGCGTACGTGTTCGGTCGGCGCGTTGTGCGGATCGCCAACGAACTGCGCGGCGTGCCGTCTCCCGCTCCGAAGCGCAGCGCGGCCTCGAAAAACACGACCGCCGCTCGGCGCAGGTAGCGCGCCGCGCGGCGGTGTTTGCGAACGCCCGTCCGTCCGATTCGACGCGGCTTAGAAGCCCGCGTAAATGAACGGCAATACGGCGCTGCCTTCCGTCACGAAGATGAAGATCGCGAGCAGAAGGAGGATGATGACGATGGGCGAAAGCCACATCAGCTTCTCCTCCTTCAGAAAGACCAGAAATTCCTTGAGAATCCGCATGTCGTCCCCGTCTCTCCGCCGAATGGATCCGGCCGCCTGAACCCGTTGGACGATGATTTCAAATCGCCGGGGGTTTGGCAATATCCGCGCCGAACTCCGCGTCGGGATTTTCGGGGAGATCGAGCCCCGGTCGGCCGACCGGCTCGCCGCCCCACCAACGATCGCAACGGTCCGCCATCGCGTTGAGGCGCCCCTCCACATGACGGCGGATGCGTTCGCACTCGGCTTCGTCCGCGTCGGGCGGAACGAGAACCGGGTCGCCGTGCAGCACCACGACCGGCGTAAACGGCACCGGAAGGAAGTAACGGTCCCACGAGCGAAAGACGATGCGCCGCTTCGCGCCGTACATCATCGGCACGATCGGCATGCCGGTGTCGCGGGCGATCTTCACCGTGCCCATTTTCAGCACGCGCGGCGGACCCTTGGGGCCGTCGGCCATCATCCCCGCCGTGTGGCCGGCGCGCTCGCACAGCCTCTCGATCAACGCGTGCATCGCCGTGCGTCCCTCGCGCGAGGCGCTGCCGCGCACCGAATAGAAGCCGAGCTTGAGGGCCAGCCGGTTCGCGTACTCGCCGTCCTTGCTTTGGCTGATCATCATCGTCACGTGACGCGATCCAAAATCGTGGAAGAAGTAGAACATCCGTTGATGCCACGTGGGGTACACGCACCCGCCGTATCGCGCGATCGCGTCTTTTTCGACGGCCGCGTTCTCGCGGTGCACGACGCGGCAGCTCGCGCACCACGCGCGCAGCAGCCACGCGACAAGCGTCGGCCCTGCAGCGAGCAGGCATCGCTCCCAAAAGCTGAAACGGCGGCGCGAAGATTCCATCGACGGCGACTAGAGATAAATGATTGCGAACGCGACGAGGGCGTACGCGGCGGCGTTGATGCGAAGCGGCCGGTCGGAGATGAGCGCGCGCTCGAGCGAGGTCGGCGCTTCTTCCTGCCGGTGAATGAGGTAGAGGTAGCGAAAGATGCCGTACAGAACGAAGAGCACCGTGAGCGGCAGCGATGCGGTCCCGAACCGTCGCGCGGTGTCCGGCGAGATCGTGTAGAGCGTGTATGTGACGAGGATCGCGCTGGTGATGACCGCGATCATCTGGTCGAGCAGGTAGGGGTTGTACTCGGCGAGCGCCTTGCGGTGTCGCACGGCGTCGTCCTTGAGCAGCTTGAAGTCGAGCGAGCGCGCCGACAGGCCGAGAAACAGCGACAGCAGCATCGTGCAGATGACAAGCCACGGGCTCATCGGAACGCCGACGGCATACGCGCCGGCCGCCACGCGCAGCACATGGTTGGCCGCGAGGGCGAAGACGTCGAGGATCACCACGTGCTGCAGGAAGGCGGTGTACAGCACGTGTGTGAGAACGAACGCGCCGGCCACCATCAGGAACTCGCGTCCCAAAAACCACGCGCCGACCAACCCGGCGACGGTAAGCCCCGCCGCAGCCAGCGCCGCCGTGCGCGTGTCGAGCCGACCGTCGGCGATCGGCCGGGTGCGCTTCATGGGATGCGCGCGGTCGCCGTGGACGTCCGCCATATCGTTGTAGAGGTAGCTGCCCGATGCGAGCGCGCAAAACACGGCGAACGCCCAGATCGACTTCCCGAAGGCGAGTCCGTGCGTGAGTTCGTGGGCGAACGCCGGCGCGGCGAACACGAGCACGTTCTTGATCCAGTGCTTCGGACGCACGCTGACCAGCAGCTCCCGCTTCCACGAATTTCGCGCGTCGCCGTTCATGACGGCCCGGATTGTAGGAGCCGCCCCGGCGCGTGACAAGTTCGCGCTCGCTCGCGCGTCGCCCCCTTTTTCACGATGCGTTTCGCCGCTAATGTGCGCCGATGATTCCCGCATGGAAGCAGTGGTTCGCCCTGACGGCGCTGACCGCGTTTTTCCTGTGCACGCACTCCGGTTGGGTGGACGTGCGGGACGAGGCCCAATACGCGCTCGCCCGCGATTGGACCGGTGTCGATCGCGCCCCGGAAATTCCGCCGACCGTTGCCGACACGCCTCCGGACGCGATTCCGGTCGCGCCTGTGGTGGAGCGACCCGGCGCCGCAATCCTGGCGCTGCCGTGGGTGATTGGGAGTACGCTCGTCGAAAAGAGCCTCGTGCCCGCGCCCGATCAGATCCCGGTCAGCGTCGCGCGCCAGCTCTACGCGGGCGCGGCGTGCGTGGCGATGGCCTTCGCGGCATGGCTGATCTACTGGATCTGCATCGAATTCGGATGCCGTCCCCGCGCGTCGCAATACGCGGCGATGGTCTTCGCGCTCTCGACGCTCGCCCTGCCCGCCTCGGCGCGCGTGAACCCTTCCACCTTCGCCACGCCCGTGCTGCTCGCGATCGTTTATGGTTATCAGCGCCTGCGCAGCGGCTACGACCGGCCCGGTCAGAGCTTGATGCTTGGCGTTGCGGTCGGGCTCGCGCTGCTCGTCCACGACCTGACGCTGCTGCTCGTTCCGCTGTTCTTCGCGCTGCTCGCGTTTCAGATCCGGCAGGTCATCACTCCGCGAACGAAGGTGCTTCTGATCTTCGCGCCGTTCGCGGCCTGCGCCCTCGTTCTCGCGCTCTATAACTCCTCGACATTCGGTGGCGCGCTGAGCGGTCCCGGCGGGCGGGACATCGTCGCCGGGCTGATTGCGCGATACACGGGGTCGAATGTGGGGGCGCGAGCGGCACAGATGCTCGTCGTCCCCGGGGGATGGCGCACGGCCGTGAAAGCGCTCGTCTTGCCGCAGGAGCCCATCCTCACCGCGCGCGCGCCGGGGCTGTTCGCCGCGATGCCGCAGCTCGTCCTCGCGTTTTTCGGAATCCTGAATCTGCGTTACGACCCGAACACGCGCCGACCCATGTACGTCGCCGTCGCGCTCATCGCGGCGTGGACGGTGCTGCTGCTCGGCCGCGCGGCGGATGCGCCGATCGACATGGGCGATTTCCTGCCGGTCATCGCGCTGCTGTGCGTGCTCATCGGGAGTTTCATCGAATACCACCTGATGACGCTCTCGGGCATCGTCCTCAAGCCCGCGTTCTGGCTCTTTTTTCTCTACCTCTCGCTGATTTCCGCGTTCGGGATGGCGGCCGCCATCATGAACCGCACAGCCTCGGGGCCCGAACCGCAGCGCATCGTGGACGTGTTCGGCAAGACGCCGAAGGCGGTCCCCCGCATGCTCGACCCCAAGTCGGTCGGCGCGCTGTTCCTGCCCGGCCTGCCGAATCTGCCGATCACGCTGCCGCTGTGCGCGCTCGCGCTGGCGCTGCCGTTCGCCATCGGGCGCATTCTCGGCGGCGATGCGATGGTTCGCCTCGGTCCCAGCACGAGCGCACTCAAACGCGGCGCCACGCCCGGCGCGCCGAAGCCGCCCGCACGCAGATCTGACCGAGAGAAGTACGAAGACACCCTGAAGGCCGTGCGCCCCGAGGAGGCGGAGAAGAAGCCCGTGGACTGGGAGAACATCTACGGGGATGACGAGCCGCCGCCCTCCGCGCCGCCCGCTTCCAAATCCGCGGCCAAATCCGAGCCCGATCCGTCCGACGACGGTGACGAGCCGCCGCCTTCGGCCAATCTCGCGTGATGCACGTCTCGCCGCAGGGTCAGGGATAATCCTCGCCGCGCGTCGTGGTGAACGGCGAGCACCGCGCAATGCGCCACGCGGCCTTGAGCGAACCGCGAATCGACCCGTATTTCAGAATCGCCATGCGCGCGTACTGGCTGCAGGTCGGCGTGAAACGGCAGTGCGACGGGACGCTCGGCGCGAGGTGCGTCTTGTAGCCGTCGATGGCCGCGACCAGCGCGCGCCCGGTGAACTGGCGCGGCGGCTCGCGCAGGTTGTCCACGCCGATCAGCGCGAAAACGATCGCGGCGCCGACGAACCATCGCCGACGCCGCGCGAAAAACCCTCGGATCGCCTCGCCGGTCAGTGCGACGCCTCCAGATGCTCGAGATATCGCTGCGCCTGAATCGCCGCCTGGCACCCCATTCCCGCCGCCGTAATCGCCTGACGGAAATTGGGATCGGAGATATCGCCCGCCGCGAAGACGCCCTCGACGTTGGTCTTTGTGAACTCGCGCACGCGCACATATCCCTGCTCGTCGGTCTCGATCCAGGGTTTGAAGACCTCGGAGTTCGGCGTGTGGCCGATCGCCATGAACAGGCCATCCACCTCGATCTCCTCGATCGCGCCCGTGTCGCGATGACGAAGCTTGAGCCCCGCCACCACTTCGTCCTTGACGACGGGTTCTTCGATCACATATGGGATCATCATCTTGATCTTGGGGTCCTTCTGGGCGCGCTCGACCATGATGGGCGAGGCGCGAAACTGCTCGCGCCGGTGAATCAGGTAGACCTCGGTCGCAAGATTCGCGAGATACATCGCCTCTTCCATCGCCGAGTCGCCGCCGCCCGTCACGGCCACCTTGCGCCCGCGATAAAAGAACCCGTCGCAGGTGGCGCACGTCGAAAGCCCGCGACCCATGAGCGTCGACTCGCCGGGCAGATTCAGGGTTTTCGCCGTCGCGCCGGTGGCAATGATGAGGGTCTGCGTCTCAACGATGTCTTTGCCGACCCACAGCTTGAACGGCGGCTTCGACAGATCGGTCTTCGTCACCATGTCGTAGACGATCTTCGTGCCGAACCGCTCGGCCTGCGCCGTCATGTCGGTCATCAGTTGCGGACCCATGATCCCGTGCGCGAAACCGGGGAAGTTCTCGACCTCGGTGGTGGTCGTGAGTTGTCCGCCGTGCTGCAAGCCCGCGTAGACGACGGGTTGCAGTTGGGCGCGCGCGGCGTAGATGGCGGCCGTGAGCCCGGCGGGGCCCGTACCGACGATGGTCACCTTGTTCATGATGTCCTCATTTCTATCTGAAGGCGGCGTCGCGAGAATGTGTCGCGATCCGATGGTATCCGCGCGCACAATTTAGGAATCGCGCGCCGCCCGGTCAATCGAAATCGCCGCGCGCGCGCGACATCCGTCACTTCCGGGGCGTTTTTTCCGTCAGACGCCGAACATGGAACCGGATCGTGCGAAGGGTTTTTTGCGTCTCGCCGGTCGTTCGCACTTCGATGGTCCCCGCGGCGTTCGTCCCGTCCTCCGTCACGATCTGGCCGGTCGCCCGCGCCCCGCCGGGAGCGCCGCCGACGTCTTCGTCCACGACCAACCGCGACGGCCCGTCGGCCTTCACCGAGGCGAACTTCGCCACCGCGTCGCGAAAGTAGCCCATCTCCACGTTGTATGTTCCGTCGTCCCTCGGACGCACGTCCATACGCAGGTCGGTTTTCGCAAGCTCGCCCTTCTCGTTGTAAACGTAGCCCGTCCCCACGTACCGGCCCTCGAACTCGCGCGCATCCTGCGCGTGGGCCGCGAACGCGACGCAAAACGAGAGAACCACCAGTATCGGGATCCGCCAAGTCATGCGGCCATATTAGGGAACGCATCGATGCGGCTCAATGCGGTCAAGTCGTAGCACTCGGCATTGCTCTCGCGCACCCTTCGTGTCAAAAAACGTTGCCCGCTTCGGGCGTTTCGGGGGACATCTCCATGACGATGGAATCGCGATACACGCGCGGCGATGCGTTCTGCGCCGAGGCGAAGGGCTTTGCCCGTCCGCTCTTTATCATCGCCCATCAGGACGACGAACTGGGTTACGCGGGGCTGATCCAGCGCCTCGGACCCAAAACTCGCTTCACGTGGCTGACGAACGGCGACGGCCTGTATTTTCAGATGGGCGTCCCGCCCGCGGAATACGCCGAGATCCGCAAGAAAGAGGCCGTGAACGCGGTGGGCGCGATCGGCGTGCCCGAGCATCAAACCGAGTGCCTGGATTTTTCGGAGGTCGAGATCTACCGCCGCATGGCGTGGCTGTATTCGGGCGAAAAAACGATGAACGACCTTCACGGATTTTTCGACGAGATCCGCGCGCGCGTTCGACGTGTGATCGACGAACACCAGCCCGACGCGGTTTTCACGTGCGCGTACCAGGGCGGACAGCCCGAGCACGACCTCACGCACTTTTTCACCGCTCTCGCTCTGCGCGACGTGGCGCGCGAGCACGGCGCACGCATTCCGTTTTTTCATCTGCCCGAGTACGAATACACGATCCTGATCGCGATGCGTTTTCACCCGCTGTATCGCGGCACGCGCATGCGCATCCGGCTGACGCCGGAGGAGCTGGCGGGCAAGCAGCGCGTGGTGGAGGCGTATCCTTCGCAGAAGCAACTATTCGAACAGTTCCGCAAGGTCTTCCGCAACTTCGGCGTGATCGGCATGCTCACTGGCGGGCCGACGAGCGTCGAGGAGTATATGTCGATCGAGGAGTTCGGCCCCGTGCCGCTTGGTTTCGATTACGCGCGGCCGCCGCACGTATTCGACTACTTCAGCTACATGTTCGACGATTTCGAGGGCACCAAGGTCACCTTCGCGAGGTCGGTGCTGCCGATCGTGCGTCACTACCTGAACGCCTGAGGCTCGCGCAAACGAGAAAACGCCCGCGAACCGAAATGGTCGCGGGCGTTCGTTTGCCGTTTGGATCGGTGACTAGTTCGCCGTCGGAGCTTCGGCGGGCGGAGCGGGCGCCGTCGGAGCGGCGGGGGCCGCGGGAGCCGGCGCCTCGACCTTCTTGCCCTCCATATCGGCGACGAGCATGTCGATCTGCGCCGCGATGGCCTTTACCTTCTCCGAATAGCCGTTAGCCTGGCTCGAAACGACCCAGTCCTGAAGCTGCGCCTGGAAGGTCTTGAGCTCGCGGATCGCGGCGTTTTCCTCGGCCTTGGCGAGCTGCTGCAGCCGCGCCTCGATCATCAGGTTCACGCGGCTTTCCATGTCCGAGAAGCGCTTGTCCACGACCTCTTCCATCGTCTCGTCATAGGGCGACGGATTGATCTGGCTGATGCCGATCAGAAGCAGGGCGAGCGCGGAGAGAATCAGCGCGAGGCCCGACACGAAGGGCACGTTTTTCCGGTCTTCCATCGACGACACCTCCTGCGTTGGCACGGCGCGAAGCACCGGCCCGGTTCGGGATAAGGGATTCGATCGGGCCGGATCGGACTTGCCGCCGGCCGAATTGCCGTTCGCCTTCATCGATGCCGCCCCGACCCGGCACGCGAGCCGTCGTCACGCGCGCGCGCGGTCGATCCGAATTCGAAACCGCTCGAATGAACCGAATGAAACCCGCGAAGTCGGGGAAAAGTGACGCTATCGCCTCGCCCATGGCGTGTCAATACGAAGCCCGACCAATCGATCGGAACCAGCACGCGGGAGATTTGTCGACCGGCTTAACGGTGCGGCACGATGCGTCGTTCAATTTTCCGCGAAATACAGATCGTCGAACCAGACTTCGCCCCCTTCGGCAGCCCAGGTTGCGTCCCCGAACAACACTCGGCCGATGGCCACTGCCGTTTGCTCGAAACGCAACGACAGATCCACGCAATCGGTTTCCGAACCGTCCATCGAAAGGGAAAAAAGACCCGCCGAGTAGTCGAGTGCCAATTCGAGCTCAACCCACGTATCCGAAAGCACGGTCGCGGCACAGTCCTTCAGGTCCTCGAAATCGGTCGCCATCGTTCCTCCATGGGAGTCGACGGTAACCGTCGTGGCGATATCGATATTCTCGTCGTCGAGCGTGATGAAAAACGTCGCGCCCCATTTTCGATAGACGAAGAACCGGAAGAGGGTATCGGAGTCAGGCGGCGTAACGGAGTGAAGGGCATAGGCGTAGTCGCCCGAATCGGTGCCGCCGACAAATTTGACGGCGTGGTCCCCAACCCTCGTCCGGTCGCTGAAATCCGCGATCTCCACCGTGCTTGCGCCGCCCACGTTATCGCTCCACAAACCATTGAGGTCGCCCAGCGGAGCATCATCGAAATCGAAGGACTCGGACCAACCGGTGTCGTCGTCGGCATCATCGTCGCTGTCATCGTCGCTGTCATCGTCGCTGTCATCGTCGGCGTCATCGTCGGCGTCATCGTCGGCGTCATCGTCGCTGTCATCGTCGTCGTCGGCGGCGTCATCGTCGGCATCGTCATCGGTGTCGTCGTCGGATTCATCGTCATCTCCAGCGGAGCCGCCGGAGTCGTCGTCGTCATCGCCACACCCGCAGCCGCTCGGGAAGATCCCGAGTGCGATGAATGCGAAGCTCGTCAGGACAACCCGAAAGGCCAAAGTCTTCATCACAGCCCCCTTCAACTCCGGTTTCGCTTCAAAACGTCGCCAGCGCGCCTCGAACACACTCTTTCACGCTTTCGAGCCATCTCCTTCGCCGGCATCGCATGGCGCGCCCAATCGTCGATTGCGCGGCGCGGCGCAACGCAATAACCGGGCGTTTCCGATCGCTCCGGAACATTCGAATCCCAATCGAACAAACTCCAATTTACGATTTATTTGTGTACAATATGTCCACGTCCACTATTTTGTCAATTCACGGTCGTTGGAGCCCTCGACGCGCGGCGACGCCGTTGATTACCATGGCGCATGTCGCGAATACGTGGAATCCCGATGCAGCTCGCCGGAATCGCCGTACTGTTCGCCGCGACGACCGGCACCTTTTTCGTCACGCGCGACGGGGGTCTCTTTCCGTTCGACGACAGCTACATCACGCAGGCGGCGGCGCGCAACGTGATCGAGCACGGCGTGCTCGCCGTCGATCCGGCGAAGCCCTGGCGCGGCGTCACGAGTCCGTTGCACGTGGGACTCGTCGCGTCGGCGGGACGGTTCATCGGAATCCCCACGGCGGCTCGCGCCGTGGGGATCGCGTCGCACGCGCTCCTGGTCGTCCTCGCGGCATTTCTTGCGTTCGCCTGGGCAGGGGAATCCGCTTCGATGACGGATCGACGCCGAGCCGCGTGGTGGGCGGCGATTCTCGCCGCCGCGTCCGGGTATCTGACTTTGCATTCGCTCTCCGGAATGGAAACGACGCTATTCGTCGCGCTCGTGCTCGCCGCGATCGCCGCGCACGCGTTCGTCGTCCGCGAGAATTCCACCGCGTGGAATCGTGTACTACGCGGGATGCTCGTCGCCGGCGCGATCGCCACACGGCCTGAAGGATTCGCCCTGGCCGCCGCGCTGTGGGGCGATGACCTATGGCGCGCGTTCGGCGCCCGGGCGCCGAGATGCGCCGGCAGCCTCGTTGCCGAGGCGCTGTTGGTCGCCGCGCTGATCGCACCGTTCGCATTTGCATATCAAGCGCATACGGGGACATGGTGGAGTGACACCGGCGCGATCAAGGCCGCGTTTTTCCGACTCGACACCGACGACCGCGCGCTGCGTTCGATGGGCGCTTATCTCGGCGGCATCACGCGCTTCGCCGCGCGGCACGCGCCGTTCGTCGCCTTCGCCGTATTCGCATGGCGTCGCGGCGGAGTCTCGCGCGTCGCGATGCGTGCGCCGCTCGCCTTCGCGGCGTTGTTCTACACGGGCGCGGCGGTGTTTCCCGCCGGGTTGCAGATGTACTGGCTGCGCTACCAGATGCCCGTGCTCGCGCTGTTGCTGCCGGTCGCGGCGATCGGGGTCGCGGCTTGGTCGGCGAAGACCGACCCGCGCCAGCGGCGGCGCATTCTTGCCGCGCTCGTGATCTTTCTCGTGCTCGACGCGCTCGCGGCCCGGCGCAACTACGTCGGCGACCTGCGTCAGACGCGCGTCTCGGTGGTCGCCACGGCGGATTGGCTGCGCGAGCACACCGCGCCGGGCGATCTCGTCGCGGCGCACGACCTCGGCGCGAGTGTCGATCTCGCGCATCGACCGGTGCTGGACATGGTGGGGCTGATCGATCCCGAGTCGGCGGCGGCGAATCGGGCCGACGTCTCAAAGAAGGCGCTGTGGCAGGTGATCGAATCGCGCCGCCCTGCTTGGCTCGTCATGTTCGACGCGGCGAATACGGCGTTCTTCCGCTTCGAGGGCGAGATCGAACGCGGGCGACTGGAGAAGTTCTGGCAGAGCGAGGCGGGCCGCGTACCCGAAAAGCGTTACACGATCTATCGCTGCCGGTGGGACGCGCCGAAGTCGCCGTGAGCACGCGGCATGGCGCCGACGCAAGACCGCCCCGCCGATATCCGGCGAGGCGGGAGAAAAACGGCGAACCGTTCCGCTACGCGTTGGCGTCCTTGGCGGGCGGCATCCAAGGGATGGGGTCGCGCGAGCGCGTGAGAACGCGCCGCCGGCCGAGGCCCCGGGAGAGCGCATGGCGCGCGCGGTCGGAGGCGAGGTCGATCGCCGTTTCCCATTCGGAGTGGCGCTCGGTCACCAGCACGCGTCCGCCGTCCACGAGCGAGATCTGAACACTGGCGCTAAACGCCGGTGACTCGCCGGAACTGCGCTCGATGCGGACGACCGCGCCGCGAATGTCGCGCGTGAATCGGTCCAGCGCGAGCGAGAGGCGCTTGTCCACGTGTTCGATCATGCGGGGCTTGATAGCGACGCGGCGGGCTTTGAGCTCGATGTTCATTCCGAACCTCCTGCACAAATCGCATGGGTTTTTTCGGCGGCCGCGCGCTACCGGCAGGACAGGTTCCCCTCCAACGTGTTGGCCTCCGAGACTCGCGGCTCACCCTCCCCTTTTTGGTACGCCTTGCGGATTGAAAGATCCAATAGATAAATTGTATCTATTCGTTCGGATTATTCGATGCCCGGCGTAAGCGCCCTTACCCTCGCCGCTTAAGGACTCGCGATGCGGAGGACCCCATGGAGTGGCTGAACTACCACCACCTGTTTTACTTCTACACCGTGGCGCGCGAGGGCGGCGTCACCGCGGCGGCGAATCGCCTTCTGCTCGCGCAGTCCACGCTGTCCGCGCAGATCGGCGAGCTCGAGGACCGGCTCGGCGCGCGGCTCTTCGAAAAGGTCGGTCGGCGGCTCGTGCTCACGCCGACGGGTCGCACGGTGATGCAGTACGCCGACGAGATCTTCGGCCTTGGCCGCGAGATGCTCGACGTGGTGCGGGGCGGCGCGTCGAACAAGCCCCTGCCCTTCCTGGTCGGCGTCTCGGACGCGCTGCCCAAGCTGGTGGTCTATCAGCTCCTCGAGCCGGCGCTGCGCCTGCCGACGCCGGTGAGCCTCATTGTCACCGAGGGCAAGGTCGAGCCGCTGCTCGCCGACCTTGCGATCCACGCATTCGACATGGTGCTGTCCGACGCGCCCGCCGCCCCATACCTGAAGGTGCGTACGCACAACCGCCTTGTCGGTGATTGCCCCGTCAGCGTGCTCGGCACAGCATCACTCGCCGCGAAATACCGCCCGGGGTTTCCGCGTTCGCTGGACGGCGCGCCGTTCGTGATGCCGATGCCCGGCACCGCGCTACGCCGGTCGCTCGACCAGTGGTTCGACCAGATGGCGATCGCGCCGGCCGTCGCGGCTCAAGTGGAGGACAGCGCGCTCGCGAAGGTCATGGGGGCCGCGGGAGTGGGATTGTTTTTCGCGCCATCGACCATCGAAACCGTCGTGCGCCGACAATTTCGCGCGCAGGTCGTGGGGCATATCGACGACGTGCGCGAGCGCTTTTACGTCATCACCGCCGACCGCAAGATCCGCCACGTCGCGACGCAGGCCGTGGTGGAACGGGCGAAAGAGCGGAGCGAGGCATGACGAACGGTTCGAGGCTCGCAAATTCGGAGTCGAAATCAGCGACGGATTCACCAACTTCAAATTCGAGCGCGGAATTGGGCCAGGCTCGGCGAATGTTTCTCGGCCTGGGCGGGTCTCCATTTGGATCGAACGAATTCGGCCATCAAGGTGTTGTAAAGGGGACCTTCCACGAGTTCCCCCCGTTCCATCGCGACCAATCCCTCCCGAATGTTACGCCTTCCGGATCCCTTGGCGAGACGAAGTACCGTGGATTTGGGGACTGCCGCGCGTTCCGGCGCCCGGGGAAGCCGTCGAGATTGAACACCGAGAAAACTCGCGAACCGACTTCGATCCGCCAACAACCACGCTTCGACAGCCCGGACGGGTATCCGAAGAAGATGCGGCGGAGCAATCCGATGAACGCCGAGCAGGTTCTTCCGCAAGCGCGGAGCGCACTTAGCATCGTGATCCAGATCCCTCAAGGCAATCCGGCGAACGGATGATGGCGTGCAACAGAAATCGACCAAGCGAGCGTCAACGAACGACTTTCCACCACCCAGCAACACTAAGCCGACACGAATGCTGAAGTCCTCCAGCACGCGTCGGAGGACTTCTTCGTCAAGCGTCCCTTCGACGAGGAGATTCACCATGGCCGTCACTGCGCCGGTGTGAAATTCGCCAGGTCGGCCACGTCTTTCGGCCTCGTCGCGCCGATCAGGACATCTCCGGTCGACGTGCCGCCGCGAATGAGTTCCGTCAGATGCGGGGCATCCAACAGACATCGCACAGTCGTGCCCTCGCGCGACGGCTCCAGAAAAAAGATTTCGCTGTGTGGGATGCCCGTATCGCCCAGGAGTTCTCGAGAGTGCGTACTCACGATCACCTGGCGTTTGCGTTTAGCCTGGGCGAGCTGAATGCGGGCGATCATCTGGGGGATGTGACGCACGACTTCTGAGTGAAGCGACAGCTCCGGCTCTTCCAGAAGAAGCGGGCCAGTTCCTTCGTACAGCGCCCAAAGGAATCCGATCAGTCGAAGCGTTCCGTCAGAAAACTGGTCCTCGTGCTGCCATGCCCCGTGCTTTCTCCAATGCTCATATCTCGCTTTCAGATGAGGAACGCCCCAATTATCGCGTTCGAGATCCATCTCCTCAAACAGCGGGACGGCCCGCCGCAGCGCCTCGTTGATGGCACGCAATCGCGAACTTCGCGTTTTGTCCGGCACACCGGCCAGACTTTCGAGGAAGTCAGATCCATATGGATCACCCTTCACCGGCTTCGCCCCGCGGTTCGGATCGCGAATCAGTTGGGGAACCACATGAAGATAACGGATGGTCCTCAGAAACTCCGGAATCTCCCGAAATTCCTTATTCGCACTGACCTGCTCCAGAAACGTCTGCGTCAGTCGGGCCGGATCACTTTTGTCGTCCCGATTGGGCCTTTCTAGTACGGGTTCGCGACGATATCCGGCACGAACGATTTCCCGTTTGACGATGGGCCGCTGGTTGTTGTCCTGACTGAAAGCGAGTTCGTATTTCCACTCTGGACTTTCGGCTTCCTCACCGAACTCGGCCATCAATTCGATGTCC
The DNA here is from genome assembly GCA_020845895.1 of Deltaproteobacteria bacterium. Taxonomy (NCBI): domain Bacteria; kingdom Pseudomonadati; phylum Myxococcota; class Myxococcia; species Deltaproteobacteria bacterium. The sequence goes on from JADLEX010000045.1 coordinate 41,171, forward strand.
GAATGTCGTCTCGCCGCGAGACAACGAATCTTTCCAGCGTCACCCCTCGACCCCACGGCCGCCTCAAGACCACCACCCGATCGCGTGAGATCTTGAAGAAAACGGAAGGCATCGAGGATATTCGACTTTCCCGAGGCATTGGGACCGACAAGAAAGGCTCGATTGCGGAGAACGAGGTCCGCTTCCCGAAAGTTCTTCCAGTTTTTCAGTCGAAGACGTGTGATTCTCATGCCCCACCTCGTACCGAAGAACCTTACTCCACGGTCACGCTCTTGGCCAGATTGCGCGGCTGATCGACGTCGGTGCCTTGCAGATCGGCGATGTGGTACGCGAGCAATTGCAGCGGCAGCACCGTGAGAATCGGCGAGAGCAGCTCGTCGCACGGCGGGATCTCGATCAGCCGGTCCACGCGTCCGTGCAGCGAGTGCCGCCCGCGCGTGACGATGGCGAAGAGCTTGCCGCCGCGCGCCCGGGCTTCTTCCAGATTCGAGAGCATTTTTTCGTACACGCGCGACGCCGGCGCGATGGCGACGATAAGCATCTCCTCGTCGATCAGCGCGATCGGCCCGTGCTTCATCTCGCCCGCCGCGTAACCTTCTGCATGGAGGTAGCTGATCTCCTTGAGCTTGAGCGCACCTTCCATCGCAATCCAGTGATTGGCGTGGCGGCCGATGAACAGATAGCCCCGCATGTTGCGCGACCACCGCGCGATCTCCCGCACCTGCGGCTCCGACGCCAGCACTTCCTGCAGCCGGATCGGCATGTGCGACATTTCTTCCAGCAGTTCCTTGGCGCGCTTTTGTGACAGGTTGCCGTTGCGTCGGCCGAGCCAGATCGAGATGAGCAGCAGCACGGCGACCTGCGTGATGAACGCCTTGGTCGAGGCGACGCCGATCTCGGGGCCGGCGTGCGTGTAACAGACGCCGTCGGCGGTGCGGGCGATGGTCGACTCCGGTACGTTGCACACGGCGATCGACTGGGCACCCCGACGCTTCACCTCGCGCAGCGCGGCGAGGGTGTCCGCCGTCTCGCCGCTTTGCGAAACGGCGATCGCCAGCGTCCCCGGTTCAACGATGGGGTCGCGGTAGCGGTACTCACTCGCGAGATCGACCTCGCAGGGAATTCCCGCGATGGATTCGATGTAGTAGCGCCCGATCTGCGCGGCGTGCCCCGCGGTGCCGCATGCGAGCAGCACGATGCGCTGCACCTCCGTCGCATTGATCGCTTCCAGCCCGCCTCCGTCAAAGACCACGTCACCTTCGGGCACCTGGAAACGATCCTCCATCGCCGAGATGAACGCGCGGGGCTGCTCGTGGATCTCCTTGTGCATGAAGTGCTTGTGGCCTTCTTTCTCCGCGGCCACGGGATTCATGTCGATCGTCTTCACAACATGCTGCTGGGGAGTGCCGTCGAGCTTCCAGACCTGGACGCCCTCGCGGCGCACGAGGGCGATGTCGTCGTCCTCCAGATAGATCACGCGGTTCGTGTAACGCAGCAGCGCGGGCACGTCCGACGCGATAAAGTTTTCGCCTTCGCCGATGCCGAGGATGAGCGGGCTCGATTTGCGCGCGGCAATGATCTGATCGGGCTCGGTGGGGCTGACGACGAGCAGCGCATAGACGCCCTCGACGCGCGAGAGCGCCTCGCGCACGGCGTCGAGCAAGCCGAGGCCGCGCGAGCGCGCGATGTCGATCAGGTGCGCCACGAGTTCAGTGTCCGTCTCGCTCTTGATGTCACGACCGGCGGCGACGAACTCCTCGCGGAGCTCGGTGTGGTTCTCGATGATGCCGTTATGGACGATGGCGACGCCGTTGACGACGTGCGGGTGTGCATTGTGTTCGGTCGGCGCGCCGTGAGTTGCCCAACGGGTGTGGCCGACGCCCACCTGGCTCGTCATCGGGTCGTCGCGCAGGCTCATTTCGAGGTTGACCAGCTTACCGACGCTGCGGCGCAGCAGGATCTCGCCGTCGCCCAGCAACGCCACGCCCGCCGAGTCGTACCCCCGGTACTCGAGCTTGCGCAGCCCTTCCATCAGAACGTCCACCGAGTTGCGGTGGCCGATATATCCCACAATTCCGCACATCTTCGGCTCCCTTCGCCGTAACCGTTTCGCACTGGCCGGATTTGGCGACAATCTACCACGCCGGTCGCCGACCCGATAGAACCTGCGTGAGATGACTCCATGAAATCGGCTCTTTTCCGGGTGGACTTGACGCGGGCGCGGCCAATTTTCTCCGTCCTAGCCTCTACGACCCGGATCTGTGGATTGGGTTACAAATTCAGACCCCGTGAACGATCGGTTTCCGCGCACGCGGATTCCGCGGACTTCGCCCGGAAGCGCGAACGCAATTTACGGAACGGCGGAATTTCCCTAAGATGCCGCATTCCATCGAGATCCCCAGAATATCGAGGCTTCCTGACCGGCGATGGCAAAGCGCAAGTCCATCATCCCCGATGAGTCCGCCACCTACGAATTCGCCGTGGACGACGCGACGGGGTCCGAGAAACGCATCCGGATCGGCGGGCGGCTCTCGATCACCAACGCCCATCGCGTGCATCTGGATCTCGTCCACGCCCTGGAGCGGTCGCCGTACCGGCGGCTCGTCATCGATCTGACGAACCTCGTCTACATCGACGGGGCGGGCGCGGCGGTGCTGGTCGAATCGCAGCGTTCGTGCCGTCAGGCCGGCGCGGAATTCGACCTGATCGGACTACGCGGCGATGTCGAGGGGCTGCTGTCGCTGGTCGACCGCGCCAAGCTGTCGGAACTCAAAAAGATCGCCGCGCCCAAACAGACCAGCGTTCCCGTCGAGATCGGCGAAAAAACGCTCGACCTGCTGACCGACATCCGAAAGATGTTCGTGTTTGTCGGCGACGCGACGCTGGCGCTCACGCACTCCGCGTTGCACCCCGGCAGCGTGCGCTGGCGGGAAACGCTCTACTACATGGAGCGTGCCGGAGCCGACGCCCTTCCCATCGTCGGGCTCATCTCGCTCCTGATGGGCATGATTCTCGGGTTTCAGGCGGTGCTTCAACTGTCGCAGTTCGGCGCGAACATTTTTTGCGCGGACCTCGTCGGCCTGTCCGTGCTGCGTGAACTCGGTCCGCTCATGACGTGCATTCTCGTCGCGGGCCGGTCGGGTTCGGCCTTCGCCGCGGAGATCGGCACGATGAAGGTGAGCGAGGAGGTTGACGCGCTCGCCACGATGGGATTCGACCCGGTGCGTTTTCTCGTCGTGCCGAAGGTGGTCGCCCTCGTGCTCATGGTTCCGTTGCTCACCCTCTACGCCGATTTTCTCGGCCTCATCGGCGGCATGATCGTCGGCACCACGCAAGGCGGAGTCACGCTCAGCGCGTACGTCGCGCAAAGCTACGAGGCGATCGGGCTGTGGGATATCGCCCAGGGATTGATCAAGTGCACGGTGTTCGCGATGATTATTGCCCTCGTGGGGTGCATGCGCGGTTTTCAGGTGCGCGGCGGCGCGGCCAGCGTGGGGCAGTACACCACCAGCGCGGTCGTGACGGGAATATTCCTCATCATCGTGGCCGACGCGGTCTTTACCGTGCTGTTCACGTATTTCGGATGACTCGATGACCGCGGCGGTCGAAACGACAAAAACCAACGGAATCGTCACGGGCGTGCTCGACCCTCCGCCGGGCAAGGCCGTCATTCAGGTCCGCGATCTGGTGGTGCGTTACGGGTCCGCGACGATTCTGAACGGCGTGACGTTTGACGTGTACGAAGGCGAAATCTTCGTCATTCTCGGCGGATCTGGCTGCGGGAAATCGACGCTGCTGCGGCAGATCATCGGGCTCGAACGGCCGTATTCGGGGCAGATCCTGATCGACGGCGAGGATCTTGCCCAGGCCGAAGGCGACGACCGCGAACGGATCCTGCGAAAGGTCGGCATCCTGTTTCAATCCGGCGCCTTGTTCGGCTCCATGACGCTCGCCCAGAACATCGCCCTGCCGCTGCGCGAATACACCGACCTATCGCCCGACGTGATCGATATCCTCGTGCGCATGAAGCTCGACATGGTGAATCTGCACGGCTTCGAGAACCATTTGCCCAACGAAATTTCGGGCGGCATGAAAAAACGCGCGGGACTCGCGCGCGCGATGGCACTCGATCCGAGGCTTCTGTTTTGCGACGAGCCGTCGGCGGGGCTCGATCCGATTTCGTCGGTCGAACTCGACAACATGCTCATGCAGCTTTCCAAGTCCCTGGGCATCACGATCGTGGTGGTCACGCACGAACTGGCGTCGATTTTCACCATCGCGCAACGCGTCATCATGCTCGACAAATCGGTCCGCAACATCATCGCGACGGGGACGCCGGAAGCCCTGCGCGACCATCACACGCACCCCTTCGTCCGCGACTTTTTCAATCGGCAGTCGCTGCACACCAAGGGTGCCTAGCACCGGGAGAAGCCGACGGCATGTCGACGGAAGCGCACAAATTCAAGGTGGGACTGTTCGTCATCGGCGGGACGCTGATCCTCGTCGGCGCGCTGATCTGGCTGGGAGCGTCGAAGTTCCTGTCCGAGACGCGGCTCTACGTCACGTATTTCGACGAGACGGTGCAGGGGCTCGAGGTCGGATCGCCGGTCAAGTTCATGGGCGTGGTCGTCGGCGCGGTGAAGGACATCAAGGTCGCACCCGACGGCCGCATGATCGAGGTCGTCATGGAGACCGACAAGACCATGCAGGCCGAGCCTGACATGCGCGCGCAGCTCGCCATGGCGGGTATTACGGGCATGAAATTCGTCGAGATCACCCGGGCGCCCGAGTCCGCACCCATCGCCATCGACTTCAAGCCGACGCACGAATACCTGCCGGCACGCGCGTCGTCGACCGCCGAGCTCTTCGCCGCGGTACAGAACGTCTACGAGAAAGTCATGGGCGTCGATTTCGAGGGGATCAGCGACGAGGTGAAGGGCAGCTTCATGTCCATTTCGGGCCGCATGAACGATCCCAAGATCGATCGGCTGCTCGAAGCCCTGGCGGGGACGGCCGAGCGGGTGCGGTATCTGGCCGAAAAGAAGGAAACCGAAAACTCGATCGACGAAATGGAGCAGGCGCTCGGACAGCTCCGGCTATTGGTCCAGAGCCTGACCAAGCAGATCGAAGCCGTGAATCTCGCGCAAACCTTCGAGGGCGTCGATCTGGCCGTATCGAATCTGAACAACATTATCGACCGCATGGACAACGAGATGGCCGCGGTGCTCATCAACCTGCGCCGCACCACCGACAACCTCGCGCGCATTACCGAAAAGATCAGCGAGGACCCGGCGCAGACTCTGCTTTCGGAGCCGCCGCCCGAACGCGTGGTGTCGCCCCGAGGACTCGCCGACGAGGAGAAACCCCAATGACCAGGCGCCCCGCGATCATTCCCGCCGTCGTTGCCGCGACCATCTTCGCGTTCGCGGCCGGCTGCTTCAACGTGACGCGCGACTACCAGGAAAAATTCTACTACCAGCTCGAATACAACCCGCCCGCCGTGTCGGGCCCGGCGTTCGACACTGTCGTGGTGCGTGTCGGATCGTTTCAGGTCGCGCCGTCGTACCAGTCCCAGAAAATCCTGTATTCGACGAGCAAGCGCAAACGCAAGCCGTACGAATACCACCTGTGGATCGTGAACCCGGGCGACATGATCGCCGATCTGCTCGTGCGGGACATGATCGAAGCGAAACAATACCGCGCCGTGGTCGACGTGCGCAGCTCGATCAATCCCGATTACGAGATCGAGGGCATCATCGACGAGATCTACGAGAAGGACGACAACGACACGTGGTTTTCGGTGCTCCAGATGCGCGTGATTCTCATGTCGCATCAGGGCGGGAAAAAGTCCGTGCTCTTCCAGCGCAACTACCGCGAATCGCATCAGGCCGAAACACACACGCCGGAGTCGGTGGTTACCGCGATGAGCGCGGCGACGAAGATTCTCTCGTCGAAGATTCAGGCGGACGTGAGTGCGGCTGTCGCCGACCACGAGGCGAAGAAAGCGTCCGAAGTCGCGGCGACGCCGTGACGGGCGCGCCTTAGTCGCGAGCCGACACGACGAACGCGATCGAGGCGTAACACGCGGCCCCCACGATCATCGTCGTGGTGATACCGAACGCGATGGAGATCATCACGGCGGCCGCGCTCGCGACCACGCCCGCCGCCCCGTTGACCGCCCACAGCCACGGTGTCGGGTCGTTCGCGGCGTCGAGCCCGCGACGCGCCCAGCGCATTCCCGCCGGAAACGCCTGACCCATCATCAGACCCGCCGGGGCGAGCACGGCGACGCACAGCGCGATCCGCCCGGGCAGTTCGAGCGCGCCGAAGTGCGCGGTGAGCCGGGGTAGCGCAAACGCCATCGCGATAAGATACGAAGCGATGACAAGCGCGAACGCGCGAATCCGCGCGGGCGTGCCGAGCACGAGCCGTTCGCTCGCGAAACTCCCGAGCCCCGTAAATAGAATGATCGAGAATAGCACCACCGCGAGCGAATAGACCGGGTGGCCGAGATAGACGGAGAGCTGCTGCAGGAACGCGATCTCGCTGAGCATGAAGGCGAGGCCGATGAGCGCGAAGTACGCGAGCGCCCGCGCGCCGGGCCGCGGCGAATCCGCGGGGGCGAAACGCGCGGGCAGGATGATCGTCGCCGCGGCAAGCGCCGCCGTGACGAAGAGGATGACAATGAGCGTGAGCGTGGCAATCAGATTTCCCGCGACCACGCCCGATGGGCGGCCCAAGTACGACACGATTTCCCACGGGCGCGACAAGCGCAGCAGGTTGAAGAAGAACGGGCGCGCGTCGGTGGGCGGCGTCAGGTCAAGCGGCGTGCCGCGTCCGTACGCCACGAGGTCGTCGTACGTCGGTTTCGACAGGATCGCGGCGAGCGTTTCGCTCGTCGTCTCCATTCCCGGGGCGAGCACGACCTCGAACCCCATGTCGGCGCAGGCCGCCGTGAAGCGTGCGATGTCGCGCGGCGCGAAGGGCTCGTTCGCAACCAGAATCGTGGCGACCTGCCCGTGCGCCGCGAGCAGAATGTTTTTTTCGGGATCGGCGACGCCGCGCGAAAGCAACGTCCCCGCCGCGAGCGACACGAGCCGCGCGGTTTCATCGAGCCGGTCCGGCGCGTACCAGCGCGACACGGTGAAGATGCCGCCGGGCGCGAGACGGTCGAGGAAGACGCGCCACGCCTCGATCGTGTAGATCGAATTCTCCGACAGGCTGTACGCGCCAGCGCCCGTAGCCGCCCACGTGTCGATCAGGCTCGCCTGAAGCACGTCGTATTGGCCGTCGTCGCGGGTGAAAAAGCTGCGCGCTTCGTCGGTCACGAGACGTACACCGGCGTGATCGGCTAGCCCGGCGAACTCGCGATACGGTCCGGTGAGCGCCTCGGTGAACGCGGGATTGAGTTCGACGCCCAGCACCTCGCGATGCCCGAGCGCCAGCGCCGCCATCACGTCGCGCCCGCCGCCCACGCCGATAATCGCGGCGCGCCCCTGCCGGACGTGGTGCGCGAGCGTCGTCACGTCATAGCGCAGGAAATCGACGATTTGCGGATCGCCGGCCATCTTGAAAATCGCCGTGCCCGCGAGGCCGTCGATGTTCATCATGACGAACTCGACCGGCGTCGTCGGCGTCTTCTCCGACGCCGCCCACATCACCATCTTCGGCGATTCGTTCCACGGCTTGTACGCGATGATGCGCGAGAAGCTGTTCCAGCGCTCGTAGGCGACCCAGTGGCGTTTTTCGGCCTGCCCCTTGACCATGATGGGATCGAGGCCGAACCGTGTCTGCGAGTTCACGACCGCGAGCGCCGTTAGAAAAATCGCGAGAGCCACGGCGCGCCGCCTTTTGCCGACCGCCGCGAAAAGCGCCGAGGACACAGCGAAGAGCGCCGCGGCGATAAAGATCGTGCTCGGGCCGTCGAGAATCCCCAGCAGCGGAATCACCGCAACGCACCCCACCGCGGCGCCGGCGAGATCCGCGCCGTAGGTGCGTCCGATCGGATATGGAGATCGCGTGAGGGCGAGCGTGACGACGATGCCCGAGAAGAAAAATGGAATGGACACGGTGATCGCGAGCCGCGCGAAGACGACCACCGCACTCGCCGAGAGCACCATTTCGGGTGCGAGACAGAGCTGGTCGAGCCACGCCACGGCGGTGGCGATCGCCGCGAAATACGCGCTTCGCGACAGATGCTCGTCGAGGCGCTGGGCGTCGAACCTCTCGGGGCGCAAAAAGACGTACAGCGCGCCGAGCGTCATGCCGAACATCGCGAGGCTGATGACGAAGAACGCAAGGTGGTACCAGGAGACGACGGAGAGCATGCGCGTCTGGACGATCTCCAGCGCGAGCGTCGCCCCGGTGGCGACGGCGAGGGCGATGTAAAAACGTCCGGATGATTCGGCGCGGGGCACGACGGCAATCATTCCCTGAAAAAGTCGCGGTATGATCGCCGCGCGCGCGCCCAAGTCAAGCCGCGTCGAGTCGATTCGGGCGCGATCACGATGCGGACGCGATCCGGACCACAACGCGTTCCAACCGATCGCCGGGCAGGCGATACACGATGCGGCGCTCTTCGTCGATCGCGTGCACGTCGGGGCGCGTCCAGATGGCGATCGGTGCGGTCGCTCGCGCGCGGACGAGGCGAACGAGCGCCGATGGATCGGTGACCGCGCGGGCCGTGAAAAGGGAAACCTCGGTCAGATCCGCGTCCTCAAAGCGATCGGCAAAGACGGTGACGTTGCCGAGTTCAAGCGCGCGGCGCGCCTGGGAGAGAAATGCCGCTTTTTTCCCGATCGATTCAACAAGTGTGAAGGCGAGGTCGGGCCGCGCGACGGCGAGGACGAGCCCAGGGATTCCCGCGCCCGATCCGATGTCCATCACGTGTCCACGGGCGGGCAGCAGCGACAAGCCCGCAAGGGCATCGAGCAGGTGGCGCGCCGCAAATTCGTGATCCGACTTCACACGAATCAGATTGATGCGTTCGTTGAATCGGCGCAGCTCGTCGCGATAGCGCGCAAATCTTTCGCCGAGGTCGTCCGGAACGTCGAACGGCGCGGCGCGCGCGACCTCGTCCCACAGCCCCGCGAAATTCGCCTCTGTCGACCAGGGGGGCTTGCCGGGCGCGCTTCGATGGAGCTTCATCGTTCGTCTGGCGCGGGTTTCTTTCGGTCGGGTTTTTCCACCATCTGCATGCGCGCGCGACCGCACGCCGGGCAGATCCACTTGCGTTTCCCGTGAAACACCCGGCGCTCTTCCTTCATCTTGATGCGGCATTTGCGGCAGTGCACGGCCGAAATCTACACCAGCGCCGACCTTCGCGCACCGGTTCGCCGCGCCCCAAAAAAGACACCGGCGAACCCGAAGGCTCGCCGATGCATGTTCGGTGTCGAAATTCGATCAGAGCGGGCGTTTTCCGAGCTTGAACATGTGGCGGATGATGTCGGTCATCGCGCACACGCCGACGGGAATCGCCTTGCCGTCTTTTTCCTCGACGACAATCAGGCGGTGGATGCGCCGCGTGGTCATCATCGTGATCGCGTGCTGCACCGTGTCGGTCTTCGTGATCGTCAGGGGATTCGGCGTCATGAAATCGCGCACGCCGAGCAGCGCGACCTCCTCGGGCTTGCCCTGCTGGCGCGCAAGCACGAGGTCGGTCTGGCTGACGACACCGGCGATGGTGCCGTCGTCCTCGGTGATGACGACCGCGTGAACCGTCTCGTCCACCATCTTGTGCGCCACGTCGGCGAGGGTGCCGTCGACGGGCACGGTCGGCAGGGACGGATGAAAGACCTCGGCGACGGGCGTCGGGTCTTCGGGAATCGCGAAACCGGCCAGATCGTCGACGTTGTAGAGGTCGATGACCGGCGCCGGGGCCTTGCGCGTGGTGCGGTGATGGTCGCCCAGGGGAACCTCCGACGTGGCGCCCTTGCCCAGTTCGCTTGCCCCCACGAGAATCGCCATGTTCCCGTGCGGATGCTTGTTTTCATACATCAACTGATGGCACTCGGCGAGCTGATCCCAGGTGAACGTGCGCGACAGGCAGGGATCGACCTTGCCCTGGATCACGAGATCGTTGACGGAGTACGCCTGGTCGTCGTTGGCGAAGTGGCTGCCCTGCAGGCGCTTCTGACGCATCCACAGGTAACGCAGATCGACCGTGGCGTTGTAGCCCGTGGTGCCCGCGCAGATGACGACCATGCCGCCGGTTTCGGCGACGAAGATCGAGGTCGGCACGGTGGTTTCGCCGGGGTGTTCGAAGACGATGTTCACGCCGCGTTTGTCGCCCAGGATGTCCCAGATCGCCTTGCCGAATTTGCGCACGCCCGAGAGCCAGGTTGCGTAGCCCGCGTTGTCCTTCCAGTGCGGCAGCATGCCCCAGTGGTCGAAGTCGTTGCGGTTGATGACGCCCTTCGCGCCGAGACTCTTGCAGAACTCAACCTTGTCCGCGGCGGAAACGACCGCGATGGGGATCGCGCCCGCGGCCCGGGCGATCTGGATCGCCATGGAGCCGAGACCGCCCGCACCGCCCCAGATGAGAGCCACGTCGTCTTTTTTCACCGCGTTGTCGCCCCAGTTGTGGAGCATGCGGTATGCGGTCGCGGCGACGAGCATGTACGCGCCGGCCTGCTCCCACGAAAGATGACGGGGCTTGGGCGCGCATTGGTGCGCCTGCACCTTGGTGAACTGAGCGAACGAACCCCAGTTCGTCTCGTAGCCCCAGATCTTGAACGTCGGACTGTACATCGGGTCGTTGCCGGCCTTGACCCACGGGCAGTTGCGATCCCACGTGCCGCAGTGGATGACGACCTCGTCGCCCACTTTGACGTTTTTCACGTCCTTGCCGATCTTGTAGACGACACCCGACGCGTCGGAGCCGCCGATGTGGAACGGCTCCGGCTCGCCCGCCTTGTTGCGCGCACCGATGACGTTGACGGGAATTCCCAGCGCCGCCCACACGTTGTTGTAGTTGACGCCCGCGGCCATGACGTAAACGAGCACTTCGTCGTCGGCGATGGACGGCACATCCACCACTTCTTTCGCGAAGCCTTTCAGCGGTTCGCCAAAACGCTCGGGCCGGATCAGCCACGCGTTCATCTTGGCGGGCACGGTGCCGATCGGCGGCGCTTCCCCGACCTCGTACAATTCCTTGGACATGCGTCTCCCCCCTTTGGCGACAAGCCCGATTGTGTCGCTCGATCCGATCATCCGGCTCCCGACACGCGCGCGCTACCGCAACGCGAATGGCGCCCGATCCACGGATTCACGTGAAATAACGGTTAAATCCCCAGCGCGACCGATGGAAGATTCTTAGCGGCCCACCGGCCAAAATGCAACGGGGATAACGCTGACGGCGATCAGGTTCGCGTCGCCGGTACGGCGTCGACCGGCGAGCCTCAGATCTCCCGTTTCAAACCGAATCCGGGCTCCCGGAAAAGCGATCATGCCTTCATAAAGCATTCCATGATTATTTGCATTGACAATCATTCTGTATTACGGAAAGATTTGTCATATCGTCGAATTTCTAAAGACGAACGAGAGGAGCGCAACATGGGGAATTCATACGGCGATCTTCCGGAAAGCGAAACGTTTCATGACCGAAAAGGAAGGCGTCGCCCCGCCTTCATCATTGTGTTCCGCAAGCCTTCGGAGCAGAACACCGCTCTGATGCAGAAGATCTTTTCGAAGAACACCACCGAGACGCCGCCGGTGAAAGCGGGAGTCTTGCAGTTTCGCAGTCGAGCGTCGGGAGTTCCCGCCGCTCGGATGTATGAACGGCTCGCCGTCGCCGCGGCAGACCTGAACGAGGACGATCGTCGGCGCGTACTCGAATCCGATGTCGTTGAGAAAATCTTTCGCAATGAAATCCGACGCTTCCCTCCATGCCCGATTTCGACCGCGGAACCGCAAATCACGTCCATCGAAGAGGCGGCCGGCGATCCCCATGCCGCTTACCTGCTGGGGATGCGCGACGCCACGCAGGCGGCTCTTCGTCATTATAAATCGCGTACGGTAGAGTTGCCCCCGAATCGGCGCGCTCCGCGCGCGGGAACCTCGATCAACTGGAATATCTCCATGATCGGTGTTTCCGGTCCCCGCTACGGCTTCACCGGCAAAGGCGTCAAAGTCGCCGTGCTCGATACGGGGATCGACATGCGTCACCCGGACTTCCAGGATCGCTTTGTCGAGGGAGTCAACGCCGTCAGTTTCGTGCCGGGCGAAGGACCGCAAGATGCAAATGGACACGGAACGCATTGTTGCGGCATCGTCGCCGGGCCGGCGCAAAATCGCCTGGGGCGACGATATTCCGTCGCGCCGCGGGCCGATTTGCTGGTCGGAAAGGTTCTCGGCGACGACGGATACGGAACCGACGACGGGATTCTCGATGGAATCGCCTGGGCCGAGGAACAGGGGGCGAGAATCATCTCCATGAGCCTGGGCTCGGAGCGCTCCGCGGGCGGTGCGTATTCCACTCCCTACGAACGTATCGCCGGCAACCTTCTGTTGGGAGATCCAGGCGTCCTGCTCGTGGCGGCGGCCGGCAACGGCAGCAACCGTCCCCATTGGACAAAGGCGGTGGAAAACCCGGCCGCTTGTCCGTCGATCATGGCGGTGGCCGCCATCGACGACCGAAAAAACGTAGCCTTTTTCAGTAGCCGAAAAAAGGACCCGATCGGACTCGTCGACCTGTCCGCGCCGGGAGTCGCGATTGTGTCGGCGACGACGGGAGGAGGTTACGAGTCGCTGTCGGGGACGAGCATGGCCACACCGCACGTCGCGGGAGTCGCCGCATTGAACGTCGAGAAGAAACCCGAGATCGCCGCGCGCGATTTGTGGGCAAGACTGCTCCGGTCGGCCGCGTCGCTGGGCGATTCCTCGGATTACGGGGCCGGGTTGGCGGTGGCGCCCCGATGAGCATCGAATCGATGTCTCCTTGACGCCCTCGTCGCGCGGGATCACTATTCCCCGCAGGAACGCATTCCGGGTGCGGAAAGGCGGACAGAGATGAAGGTGCACGTCGTCTTCAAGGAATCGGCAATCCGAAGCGCCGAGACTCGCGACGCCGCACTGCGAAAAGTGCGGAACCGGTTCGAGTTGCGGGAAGTCAACGAGAAACGATTCGCCCGCTTCGGAATTCTGACCGCCGACGTCGATCCCGACGCGCTCCCGTCCCTGCGCGGTCTCGCCGAGGTGGACTCGGTCGAAGTGGACGGTCGAAAGCGGGCAGTCTGACGGTTCGTTCGTTCGTTCGATCTCGTCGAAGCGACGCCGCCACGCCGCCGCTTCCTTCGCGGTGCCTCACCGATCGGGCTTGAGAATCAGCGTCGAGAGCGGCGGCAGCACCATTTCCGCGCAGTGGGGAAGCCCGTGGCATTCCTCTTGGCGCGACTCGATACGACCCGCGTTGCCGAGATTCGATCCGCCGTAGGCATGCGCATCGCTGTTGAGGACCTCGCGCCACGAACCGCCGACCGGCAGGCCGACGCGGTAGTTCATGCGCGGCACGGGCGTGAAATTGCACACGCACACCATGACGTCTTCGGGATTCTTCGCTTTTCGATAGAAGCTGATGACGCTGTGCAGGTGATCGGTGCAGTCGATCCACTGGAAACCCGTCCAGTCGTAATCGACCTCGTGCAGGGACGCATTCGTTTTCAAAAGCGCGTTCAGATCGCGAAGCCAGCGGTGCAGGCCGCGCTGAAATTCGAACTGCATCAGATGCCAGTCGAGTTGCCACGCGTCGTTCCATTCGCTGCCCTGGCCGAACTCGCAGCCCATGAAGAGCAACTTCTTGCCCGGATAGCACCACATGTATCCGTAGAGCGCGCGCAGGTTCGCGAATTTCCTCCAGCCGTCGCCGGGCATCTTGCCCAGCATCGAGCCTTTTCCGTGCACGACTTCGTCGTGGGAAAACGGCAGAACGAAGTTTTCGTGCGAGGCGTAAAGCATGCCGAAGGTCAGGTCGTTGTGGTGGTATTGTCGATACACGGGCTCCTTCGACATGTAGCGCAGCATGTCGTGCATCCAGCCCATGTTCCACTTGAAGCCGAATCCGAGTCCGCCCAGGTACGTCGGTCGCGACACGCCGGGCCACGCGGTCGATTCCTCCGCGCAGGTGAAGCAGTCGGGGAATTTTTCATAGATCATCTGATTCGCGCGACGCAGGAACTCGATCGCCTCGAGGTTCTCGCGCCCGCCGTGCGCGTTGGGCACCCACTCACCGGCTTTGCGGGAGTAGTCGAGATAGAGCATCGAGGCCACGGCGTCCACGCGCAGGCCATCGATGTGATACTTGTCGAGCCAGAACAGCGCCGACGCGAGCAGGAAGCTGCGCACCTCGTGACGACCGTAGTTGAAAATCAGCGTTCCCCAATCCTGATGCTCTCCCTTTCGCGGGTCCGCGTGTTCGTACAGGTGCGTGCCGTCGAAGTACGACAGCCCGTGGCCGTCCTTGGGGAAATGCGCGGGCACCCAATCGAGAAGAACGCCGACACCGGCCTGATGGAACCGGTCCACGCGGTACATGAAATCCTGCGGCGTCCCGAAACGACTCGTCGGCGCGAAGTAGCCGATCGTCTGATAGCCCCACGACGCATCGAAGGGGTGCTCGGTAACCGGCAGAAACTCGACGTGCGTGAATCCGAGATCGCGCACGTAATCGACGAGCTGGTCGGCGAGTTCGCGGTAGGTCAGCCAGCGGCCGTCCTCGGTACGTCGCCACGAACCCAGATGCACTTCGTAGATCGACATCGCCGCGTCGAGACGGTTGCGCGGCGCGCGCGACGCCATCCACTCGCCGTCGTCCCACGCGTAGTCCTCGATGTCCCAGACCACGGATGCGGTCTTGGGCCGAAGCTCGGCCGAGAAGCCGAAAGGATCGGACTTCTCGACCTCGTAACCATTCACGTTGGAGCGGATAAAAAACTTGTAGCAGTCGCCCTGCTTCACGCCCGGAACGAATCCCTGCCACACGCCGGAAGAGCCGACGCTTTCGAGCCGGTGCGTTTCGCGGTTCCAGCCGTTGAAGTCGCCGACGACGCTGACCTCGCGCGCGTTCGGCGCCCAGACGGCGAAGCGGGTTCCGGCCACGCCCTTTCGTATTTCGAGATGCGCCCCGAACTTGTCATACGCGAAGCCGTGGTTGCCCTCGCAGAACAGATGCAGATCGTAGTCCGTCAGCGGTCCCTCACGGTCCGACATGGCATGGTCCCTGGGATGAAAAGGCCGTCGGCCGCGACCCCGGTCGGCACGACGCGCCCCAAAAACAGGGGCGATTTCGCGGCGATGCTTAACAGATCCACACCCGATTGGAAAGACGCGGCGCGCGCCGTGCACGCCGCGCTCCGTGTCAATCGCAGCGAATTTCGAGCACGTCGTTCGTGGTGTCCACGTCGTTCGGCACCGTCACGGTCACGGTGAACTTGGGCTCCTCGTAATACGAAAAATCCGCGCCCGTCGTGAACGTATACTGGTACGTCCCCCCGTATGCCAGGAATGGAACGTTCGCGGACTCCTCCACGAGAATGCCCGCGCCGACGCGATGCATGACGTCCACGACGCCCCCCGCGAAGATGCCGCCCGCGCTGGTGATCTCGACGGCCACCGGGGTCGCCGAGTTCGCGGCGCACACATCCGCCGGCACGATCACGGCGGTGGGCGCGAGGTCGGTTTGCGGCGTCGAGATCGACACGTCGTCGAACGCGAACCCGTCGTACGTCACCGAACCTTCCGAACCGAAAACGACACGCATCTGCACGAGCGGATCGCGCAAATCTCCGAGGGTGTGCGTCGCGAGCGCCCACTCGCCGGCCGAGCCGGTCCAGCAGACCTGCGGCCCCTGCGTGAGGCCGTTGCAGGTGTTGTCGGTGTACCAGTTCACGCCCGTGCCGACATCGCCGACGGTCACCCAATTGAGACCCTGATCGACGGTGTAATCGACGCGCGCGCCATCGTAGCTGGTCTCGGCGTCCACGCGCCGCGCGAGGGAGAGGATGGGGTCCTCGTCGTCCACCGCTCCGAATGCGGAGAAGTCCAGGCACGGCGACACGACAAATCCGAACTCGTTGTTGCGATACGCGGCGTCGAGGTCGGTGGTCCACACCTTCGAACCGCTCCACGCGGTGTTGATGACGCTGCCCGCCGGTGCACCCCATTCGAAGCTGGTGTTACCCATCGCAACCCAGCCGTTGAACGCGCCCTCGAAGTCCTCGAAGTACGGGAAGTCCGAAACGGTGCCCTGGTTGATGACGCGATCCGATCCCCGCGCGACAAACTCGTAGCCCGTGCCGGCGCCCGCCGCCTCGACGGCAATGATCTTGATGCCCTGGGACGTCAGGTCGGCGCCCACGGCGAAGTCGTGGACCAGCGTGTCGCCCGACTCGAGGGGATCGCCGCTCGCGTCCACCACCTCGGAAACCGCGGGCTCGCCGTTGACGCTGTAGGTCAGCGCGACCTCGGTGAGCGGCGCGGGCAGATGCGCGAACGAGATTTCGACCGTGATGACTTCCTCGTCGTCGTATGCGCACGAGAAGTCGTTGCCGCCGACATCCACGGTCTCAACGGCGACGCTCGCGGCCTCGACCGACGAAATGGAAACCGAGTCCACGCCGAAGCCCTCGTAGGTGACCGACGAATCGCTCGCGAATCGCCAGAGAAGCTGAACGGATGGCTGCCCCGCCGCGCCCGTCAGCGTGTTCGACGCACGCACCCACCCGGGGCTGTTCCCGTCCCACCATTGATTGACGCCGTCGTTATACCAGTTCTGTCCGGTGCCCGACGCGCCGACGCGCGACCACGTGCCGCCCTGATCGAACGAGATGTCGACGTAGCCCTCGTCGCAACACGACTCGGTGTTGTAGATCAGATCGAAGGCGAGCGTGGGATCCTGCGAGATTCCCGAGAAATCGAACTCCGGCGGCACCAGCCACGACGACTCGCTGTTGTTGTACGCGCCGTCGAGATTCGTCACCCAGGCGTTCGGCGACGTCGGCGCGGAAGAAATGAACGTCGCCGCCGGCGCTCCCCACTCCCACGAATTCGGCGTGCCGACCCCATACCAACCCCCGTTGCCGGTATCGAAATTCTCGACGTAGAAGAACTCGCCGCCGCACGAGTAGCCGTCGGGGAAGACGGCATCGTCGGTGTCGTCGCAGTCGTTGCCGCCGTCGACCTCGCCGTCGTCGCCCTGCGCGTCGTCCCACCCCGCGCAGGCGGCGAAGCCGTCGCCATCGCGGTCGGTTTCGGTGACGGGGACGTCGCCGAGGCAGGCGTTGTCGTTGCCGTCGCACCGCTCCGGCGCGCCGGGAAAACTCATCGGGTCGGTATCGTCGCAATCGCCGCCCGCGATGACGTCGGGGTCCGCGCGAAACCCGGTCCATCCGATACACTCCACGAACCCGTCGCCGTCGCTGTCGGTTTCATTCGCGGGAACGCCGCCGGAGCACGCGTCGTCCGCGCCGTTGCACATCTCGACATTGCCGGGGAATCGTCCGGCATCTTGGTCGTCGCAATCAGGGCCGGTGAGGGTTTCGTAGGCGTCGCATCCCGCATACGCGCCGTCTTCGTCGGCGTCGAGGCAGGAGTCGCAGGACACCCAGTTGTCGGGGTCTTCGTCGTTGCAGTCGGTGCCGGCCGGGCAGTTTTCCCCGCGAGTGTCGCCGTCCTCGTCCACGCACGGCGGCTGCGTGTCGTCGTCCGCCGTATCGTCGTCGGGCTGCGTGTCGTCGTCCGGACCGGTGTCGTCGTCGGTCAGATCATCGTCGTCCGCATCGTCGTTTCCGTCGTCGTCGGCCGGGGTATCGTCATCCGAACCGGAATCATCGTCGTCACCCCCGCCGCCGCACGCGACAACGAGCACCATCAACATACCGATCCCCGCGAACGTCCACGCCTTGGCCATCACGCAACCCCCGGAAAATCCACATCGAGATCAATTGTCCCGATCACAACAGGAAATCGCGCGAAAGTCCACAAAAAACGAAAGCCCGGCCGAAACCGGGCTGCTCGCGAAATCGATTACAGGGTTGGGATCAGAAGTCGTCGTCGAAGTCGTCGAAGTCGTCGAACTCCTCGTCGAAGTCCTCTTCTCCTCCGCCGGAAACGCCGCCGCCCAGGGTGGTGGAGTACATCGTCTCGGCCAGCTTGTGCGAGGCCTTGTTGAGTTCCTCGATCGCGTTGCGAATCGCGCGCATGTCCTCGCCCTTGAGGGCTTCCTTGAGTTCGGCGATCGCGTTTTCAATCTGATCCATCTCCTGATCCGACAACCGCTCGGCGTACTCGCGCATCGACTTTTCGGAGGTATAGATCAGGCCGTCGGCGTTGTTCTTGAGTTCGGCCAATTCGCGCCGCTTGATGTCGTCCTCGCGGTGCGACTCGGCCTCGCGGACCATGCGGTCGATCTCGGCCTCGGTGAGTCCCGATCCGCCGGTGACCTGAATCGACTGCTTCTTGCCGGTGCCGAGGTCCTTGGCGGACACGTGCACGATGCCGTTGGCGTCGATGTCGAAAGTGACCTCGATCTGGGGCACGCCGCGCGGAGCGGGCGGAATTCCGACGAGTTCGAATCGACCGAGGCTGCGGTTGTCCGTGGCCATTTCGCGCTCGCCCTGCAGAACATGCACGGTGACCGCGGGCTGGTTGTCGGCCGCCGTCGAAAAGACCTGGCTCTTCTTGGTCGGGATGGTGGTGTTCTTTTCGATGATGCGCGTGAAGACGCCGCCCAGCGTTTCGATGCCGAGGGAGAGCGGGGTCACGTCGAGCAGCAGAACGTCCTTGACCTCGCCGCGCAGCACCGCGCCCTGAATCGCCGCGCCGACCGCGACGACCTCGTCGGGGTTGATGCCGATATAAGGCTCTTTGTTGAAGATCTGGCGCACCTTGCGCTGCACCGCGGGCATGCGGGTCATGCCGCCGACGAGGATGATGCGGTCGATCTGGTCGGACGGCACGCCGCCGTCCCGGATCGCCGTCTTGCACGGGTTCTCGATCCGGTCGATCAGGTCGGAGACGAGGTCTTCGAGCTGGTCGCGGGTCAGGCGAATGTTGAGGTGCTTCGGGCCCGTTTGGTCGGCCGTGATGAACGGCAGATTCACGTCGGTCTGCATGACCGAGGACAGTTCGTGCTTGGCCTTCTCGGAGGCTTCCTTGAGGCGCTGCAACGCCATCTTGTCCGACGTGAGATCGATGTTGCTGTCGGCCTTGAACTGGCGCACGAGGTATTGGATGATTCGCGCGTCGAAGTCTTCGCCGCCCAGGAACGTGTCGCCGTTCGTGCTCTTCACCTCGAACACGCCGTCGTTGATCTCGAGCACCGAGATGTCGAAGGTGCCGCCGCCCAGGTCGAATACGGCGATCTTTTCCTCGCCTTTTTTATCGAGGCCGTAAGCCAGCGACGCAGCGGTCGGCTCGTTGATGATGCGCAGCACGTTGAGACCGGCGATCGCGCCGGCGTCCTTGGTGGCCTGACGCTGGGCGTCGTCGAAATACGCGGGAACCGTGATGACGGCGTCCGTGACTTCCTCACCGAGATAGTCCTCGGCGGTCTGCTTCATCTTCTCCAGGATCATCGCGGAGATCTGCGCCGGGCTGTAGGCGCGGCCCTGCACCTGGACCCACGCGTCGCCGTTGTCGGCCGCCACGATCTTGTAAGGCACCATTTTGCGCGCCTTCTGGATCTCGGGGCTCGCGAATTTCCGACCGATGAGGCGTTTGACCGCGAATACCGTGTTCTCCGGATTGGTGATCGCCTGTCGTTTCGCCACCTGACCGACCGGACGCTCACCGTTCTCGGTAAACGCCACCATCGAAGGGGTGGTGCGCGATCCCTCGGAGTTGGCGATGACGATCGGCTCTCCGGCCTCCATCAATGCCACGCACGAATTCGTGGTTCCCAGGTCAATCCCGATGGCCTTGCTCATGGAACCCCTCTCCTCAGCTGATCTCCAGAACCAGTTTCAAATCCGGCCCGGTGCGACCGGTGTTTCATGACCCCGCGCCTTCGGACGGCTGCTGGTCGTTCGCCGCACGCCGGGTCGCGGGCTTGACCGCCACCACCACGCGCGCCGGACGCAGCAATCGTCCGTGCAGCAAATACCCGCGCTCGTACTGACTGAGCACGCGCCCGGGCTCCATTTCATCCGTCTCGAACGTCGCCATGGCGTCGTGAAACGCCGGGTCGAAGACCTCACTCTCAGCCTCGAGCCTTCGCAACCCCTTGGCGGCCAGCGTATCGAACAACTGCCGCAGAATCAGGTCGAGACCGTCGATCACGGCTTCGGTATCCTGCGTCGCCCGTGCGTGAGCCATCGCCCGCTCCACGTTGTCGATGATCGGCAGCAACGCGAGCAGAAGATTCTCATTCGAGAATCGGACGATCTCCGCCTTGTCACGTTCGATGCGTTTCTTGAAATTATTGAATTCCGCCTGAATCCGCAAGAGACGTTCGTGCAGCTCGTCGATCTTCGTCTGTTTTTCTTCGACTGCCTTGGGATCGACGGCCTCGCCCTTTTGCGCCTTGTCCATCAGGACCGTGCGCAGGAACTCCGCCTCTTTTTCCAGATCCTGTTCCTGGCGGAGCAATTCGGCCAGCGCGTCGAGGTCCTCGGTGGTCTTCGAAACGGGGCCCGCGGGGATCTCGGGATGCTCGCGACCACCCTTGGCCGGTTTGGCGCCGGGTTGCGCGCCCCCCGCGCCGCCCAGGTATTTCAACAGATCGTCCAGATCGCCCGCACCCCGGGTTTCGATCTCGACCTCGGCTTCGACTTCGCGCTTCACCTTGGGTTTGGCTTTTTTCTCACGACTGGACTGCTGGATCGACTCGACGGCCTTCAACGCCTCCTCGAAGGCGGAGAGCGGCACGCCCGAGATCAGTCCCTCGTCGTCCTTTTTCTTCGTTTCGTCGGTCACCCGGGCAACCCGTCCGGATCCGCCGCCGCGTGTAACTTCGCGCGGGAGTTGTCTCTCCCACGAAAGACCTTGCGCGACGACATCATCCGCAAGAGGATTTTTCGACCCACCCTGCACATGTCCTTAACGGCCTCTCGGGAGGCCGTCAAGTTAACTCGCCAGAACTCTTATGTTTTTATGTCACAACCGACCGGCGTTTCCAAGAGTCGTTTGAAAGCCCGTTCAATTTTTGCGGTTCCGATCACGATGGGAACCGGCGGCTCGCCTCACGCGCACGGCTCGCCTCGGTCATGCGCACATGCCGCCGCCGTCATCATCGTCATCCCCCGACGAGCCCCCATTCGACTCTCCACCGCCGCCCGGCCAATTCGGTCCGGCGTCGTCATCGTCGTCGTCCCCCTCGTCGTCGTCCGGGAACCACCCGCCGTCGTCATCATCCGGGAACCAAGTGTCGTCGTCCGAATCGTCGTCGGTGTCGTCGTCGTCCGCATCGTCGTCTGAGTCGTCGTCGACATCGTCATCCGCGTCGTCGTCCATGTCATCGTCCGTGTCGTCATCCGACGGGATGGTCGTGGTCGTGGTGGCCGGCGTCGTGGTCGTGGTGGTGGTCGTGGTCGGGATGTCGTCCGTGATCTGGAGCGCCCACGACCCGAGCGTGCCCGTGTCGACCGATGCGTCGTCGCAGATGGTCATCGTCCACGTGCCGAGCGAAGAGTCGCCGATGTAGTTGTCGAGACCCAGCGCGGAGGGATTGCCGTCGTCCCAAGTTTGAAAACGGCGGTTGGCGTAAGAAGCGTTGGAATCGTTGAGCCCGTTGTCGGGAAATCCCGCCGCGTCTTCGTCAAAGGTCCCGTAGATGTTGTTCGCTCCGTCCCCGGGGGTGCCGCCGAGCGTGTGATCGAGAAACAGCGTGATCGTCTCACTCGCCGGCGACGTAAGCTGGATCCACAGGTCTCCGCGATACGAGTGCGTGAGGACGATGCCGAGTTCGAGTTCGGTGATCGTGTGGTCGACCGGCACGTTGATCTGGCTCGTCACGGACGACGAGCCGCAGGTGTCGTCGGGAATCGCCAGATTCGGTGTCGCTTGGTATTGGTAGAACCCGGCTTGGGCCGGAGCCATCGCGGCGAACACGATCGCCGTGATCATCACCGTCATGAAAACGAACTTGGACTGCGACATCGCCAACCACCTCGTTCGAACAAGCCGCCGCGCCCGAAACCCGGACGCTAAAGCTGAAGTTTAGCGCTTCGGGCGCGGGACGTGCAATCGGCCCGCCGCGCTATTGTTCGCGCCGCACCTTTCACGCTACAAATACCCCATACGGGAGCCCGCATTGGAAATTGCCGCGCTGACGGACGTACTCGCCGGAGTCGAGGGAGCACCGCCCGAGGGGGTTTCACTCACGCGACTTGCGGGCGACGGGTCCGACCGCCGTTACTGGCGCGCCAATTATTTCGTCGGCGCGTCGCCTCGCCGCGTCGTCGTCATGGACCTGGTCGGCGTCAAGAACATCGTGAAGAGCGAGGAGGTCACGCTCTATCACCCCGAGGGCGGCGAACTCCCGTTTCTGAATATCCACCGATTCCTCACGTCCATCGGCGTCCCGATTCCGCGCGCGCTGGCCGAGGATGTTGACGCGGGATACGTGATCCTCGAGGACCTCGGCGACGAACTGCTGCTCGCCGCGTCGGTCGATGCCGCGCGGCGCGATGCGCTCTACGAACGCGCGATCGATATTCTCGTCACGCTACACGTCGAGGGAACGCGCCGCCTCACGGATAATTGCCTCGCGTCGAAGCAGGCCTTCGAGCTGCCGCTGCTCATGTGGGAGATGCGTCATTTCACCGAATACGGCCTTGAGAAGACGCGCACGGGCGAGATCCGGCTGCCCGCCGAGGACCTGATCGTCCTGGAGTCGGTCTATCGGCGGGTTTGCGAGCGTCTGGCCGCCCTGCCCCGCGTGTTCACTCACCGCGATTACCATTCGCGCAACCTGCTGGTCGTGGGCGACGATCTGCGCGTCATCGATTTTCAGGACGCCCTGCTCGGTCCGGCCGCGTACGACCTCGCGAGCCTTCTGCGCGACAGCTACAACGAATTGCCCGAGGAGCTGATCGACCGCCTGATCGCGCGCTACCTCGACGGGCGCGAAGCCGCGGGCGACGGACCATTCGATCGAACGGATTTCCGCCGCGACTTCGACTGGCAGGCGCTGCAGCGAAACCTCAAGGCGATCGGTCGCTTCGGATTCTTCGATCTGGTCAAGGGTCGGCCGCAGTTTCTCGCGGACATCCCCCGCACATTCGGATACGTACGGCGCACGCTCGGCGCCTATGCCGACCTCGCCCCGCTGGGCGACGTGCTCGCCCGATACCGCCCCGACGCGTTTGAATGACCCCCGTGCGCGCCATGGTGTTGGCCGCCGGTCTTGGCACGCGGCTGAGGCCGATCACCGAACAGATCCCCAAGCCGCTCGCGCCCGTCATCGCCAAACCGCTCATTGAACAAGCCTTCGCAAACCTCGCCGAAGCAGGAATCAGCGAGGTCATCGTCAACACGCACCACCTGCGCGAAACCATGCGACGGTGGCTGCGCGACGGACCGATCTTCGGTCACCGCGTCACCGTTTCCGAGGAGAAAGAGACGCTGCTCGGAACGGGCGGCGGCATCAAGAAAGCGAAGTGGTTTCTCGCCAAAAGCGATCCCTTCGTGGTGCTCAATGGCGACACGCTCTCGCGGCCCGATCTGCGCGCCGCCCTCGAGTCGCATCGGGTGAGCGGCGCGCTCGCGACGCTGGTGCTCCGCGAAGATCCTCGCGCCGCGCGCTACGGAATGGTCAGCGCCGACGAGTCCGGGCGCGTCGTCGACATCGCGGGGCGCGCGGGAGCGCCGGGGCCGCGCGGCGGCGTTTTCATCGGCGCGCATGTCGTCTCGCCGGAAATCTTCGACCACATGCCCTCGTCGGATGCGTTCTGCATCGTCAATGATGTCTATGTTCCGCTCCTTCGCGCGGGAGACGAGCGCATTCGCGCGATCTTCACCACGCGGCCGTTTTTCGACCTGGGGACGGTGGAAGACTTCGCCGAAGCGCAGTTCGACCTGATGCGCGAGGGCCTGAAGGACTTTCCGCATCTGTACTCCGGCTTGGTGCAAAAAAAACGGCACGTCTACGTCGCGGCGTCCGTAAAGATCTCGCGTTCCGCCGCGGTGGTGGGTCCGGCCGCGATCTGCGCGGGCGTGAACATCGGCGAGAACGCGCAGATCGGTCCCAACGCGGTCATCGGCGCGGGCGTGACGATCGGCGACGGCGCGCGCGTGACGAGATCCATCATCTGGCCGGGCGCGCGCGTCAATACGGACGAAACCCTGGCAAACGTCGTGCGCATGCCGACGCTCGACGCCACCATTCCGCGCACGCGCGAACCGCTCTTCAACGGGTGACCTCGTGACGCACGAACGCAATGCGTGGTTCCGTCTCTGGACGCTCGATCCTGAGGTCATTCACCTGAACCATGGATCGTTCGGTGCGACACCACTCGTCGTACAAGAACGCCAATCGGAGTTTCGCGCGCGGCTCGAACGCGACCCGATGAGGTTTTTCCTTCGGGAATACGAGAGCTTCATTGAAGAGTCCCGCGCGGCACTCGCCGCGTTCGTGAACGCCGACCCCGATGGCCTCGCCTTTGTCGATAACGCCACGAGCGCGGTGAATGCCGTGCTGCGGTCGCTCCAATTCGGACCCGGCGACGAGATCGTCATCACGAACCACGGCTACAACGCGTGCAACAACGCGGCGCGATACGTCGCCGATCGCGCCGGGGCGCGGGTGGTCGTCGCCGACGTGCCGTTTCCGGTCGCGAGCGAGGACGCGGTGTTCGAGTCGATCGTCGCCGCCGTCACGCCGCGCACGCGTATCGCCGTCATCGACCACGTGACGAGCCCGACCGCTCTCATCTTCCCGATCGAGCGCCTCGTGCGCGAGCTCGACCGGCGCGGCGTGGATACGCTGGTGGACGGCGCGCATGCGCTGGGCATGTTGCCGCTCGACCTCGATCGCCTCGGCGCGGCGTACTACACCGCGAACGCCCACAAGTGGCTGTGCACGCCCAAGGGCGCGGCGTTCCTGCATGTTCGCGCGGATCGCCGCGATCGCGTGCGGCCCCTGGTCATCAGCCACGGCGCGAACGCACCGGTTCGCGACCGATCACGACTGTGCGTGGAGTTCGACTGGACCGGCACGCGGGACCCGAGCGCGTGGCTGGCGATTCCGGCATGCGTCGCGTTTCTCGAATCGCTCATGGTTGGAGGAATCGCGGCGTTGATGCGGCGCAATCACGACATGGCGGTCCGTGCCCGCAACCGACTCGCAGCCGCGCTCGGTGTTGCACCTCCCTGCCCGATTTCCATGCTCGGCTCGATGGCCGCCCTGCCGCTTCCACCCGGCATTGCGCCCGCCGCTGAACCCGATGCCGCGATCGACCCTTTGCAGGATCTGCTCGAGCGCGAGCATCGGATCACGGTACCGATCATCGCGTGGCCCGGGATCGGGCGGCTCGTCCGCGTGTCGATGCACGTCTACAACGACCAATCGGACATCGATGCACTCGCGGACGCGCTCTCGGCGCGCGTTGGTCGGTCTTAGATTCGGCTTGCGCTCGCGGCCGATGTGCGAAAAACTGCGCCTTGCCGCGTCTTGCGGCATATTCGTCGTTCATCGACGCGGGGAGATGTCGTCGTGCGTTCATTCTTTGTGATTTTGTTTGCGTTGGTCTCGCTCATCGCGGTCGCGAACGCCGGCGCACAGGAGTGCGGCGTACCCGAGGCTTCAACTTGGCGGAACGACGTTTTCGCTGATTTCACCGTGACGCCGGGTGCGATCCGCGACGCGGTGGTCCGTGCCGATGCCGCGCGAGCCTCCGGCAACGTGAAATCGGTCATCACCAGCACGCACATCGAACTCGCCGATTTCGACGCGCGCTCGTGGCGGCGCGTGCGCGGGATGGACGGTCGCGATGCGTGGCAGGTTGTGATCCAAAGCGAGGGCGCGACGTTCCTGCGAGCGCACTTCACCGCTTACGATTTCGAGGACGGCGCGGTCGTTGTGTACGCGCCCGAAGACACGGCGGTGACGTCCGTCGTCGATCGGCGCCGCTTGCCGGATGGCGAGGGACTATGGAGCCCGATCGTCGAAGGCGACACGATGGTGATCGAGGTGCGGGCATCGGCCGATGAATTGCCGAGTCTCGTCGTCGATCGCCTCAGCCACGGTCTGCCGGGCGCGTTCGTGCGTACGAAGGAACAACGCTGCCACGTGGACGTGAACTGCGATGCGGCGTGGTCCGAACGCAAATCCGGCGTCGGCCTTATGCAGTTCGAGGTCTTCGGGTTCGGGTCCGGGTGCACGGGGAGCCTGATCGCCGACATGCCTGAAACGGGCCGCCCGTGGTTCCTTTCCGCGAACCACTGCCTGTCCGATCAGAGCACCGCCGACACGCTCGTCGTGTTTTGGAACTACGAAACCGACGCGTGCAATGGCACCGTGCCGTCGCTCGCGGGACTGCCGCAAAGCGCCGGGGCCGAGTACGTCGCGGGCAACGCTTTGAGCGACTTCACGCTGCTCTCGCTCGCGCAGGACCCACCGGCGGGGACCTATCACCTGCCGCTCTCGCTCGATCCGCTCGCGGGCGGCGAGGCGATCACGGTCGTTCATCATCCGGATCTCACGCACAAGCGCATCACGTACGGCAATCAACTCGGGGACGCGGGCACGCATTGGACGGTGAAGTACTACGAGGGATCGACCGAAGGCGGTTCGTCGGGCTCGCCGCTGTTCAACGCGCAAAACGAGATCGTCGGACAGCTCACCGGCGGCGGCGCGGCGTGCTCGCGCATGTTCCTGACCGACCGTTTCGGCAAGGTCTCGATGTCGTGGGATCGCGGCCTGTCGGACTACCTTTCCACGATTCCCACGGGATACACGACGACCACGACCACCGTTCCGCCGGGCGATGACGACGACGACTGGTTCCCGGACGACGACACGGGTGATGACGACGTGTCCGATGACGACGCATCGGAGGACAACGACGGCGACTCGGGCGATGATGACGACGACGACGGGTGCGGCTGCTGAACCGTTCCCGCGCTAATCGCAGTCGATGAAGTAGAGAATCGGCGACGACCCTTCCGAGGCGTGAAAGTACCCGCCCGTCGCGGGATCGTAGGCGATCGACTCGCCCTGCAGCTCGATCGCGGCCGGGACCGCCGTACGCGACTCGGTCAGGATGTCCTCGAAAACGCCTCCCTCCGGCACGCGCCATTCGAGCGCCGACACATAGGTGCGCAGCAGCACCCGGTTGCCGTTGCGATGGATGTCCGCGCCGGTCACGAGCGCGAGCGCCGTGCCCGTGTCGAGGTCGCCCAGATAGTCCGGCTGCACCGGATCCACGTCGTCCCACACGGGAAACGCGAATACCTCGGATGTGCCGCCAAGCTTCGAGAACAGGTAAATCGTCTCGTCGGGGTGAACCGCGATCGCCTCGGCGTCGCGCGGCCCGTCGGCGTACGTGAACGCCATGTGCTCCCAGTCGCCGAGGGCCAAGTCGGCGAACGGCACGGCCGCGTCGATCTCCGGCTCCACGACGCGGTAGATTCCCGCGTCGGTGCGACTCGCGCCGTTGTCGCCGATGTCGGCCAGATACAGGCACTCGTCAGCGCCGCACGGCCCGACCGCCATGTCCTCCCAGTCCGAAGCCGTCGCGCCCGTCAGCGCCACGCGCCCGAGCGTCTCGCCGGCGAGCGTCATCGCGTACGCGTAAGGGCCGTCGCCCGAATCGTTGTGCGCCCAGAGCACACCCAGGTTCTTCGCGCTGATCGCGAGGCCCGAGGTCTCCGAAATATCCGGATGCTCCAGGTTCCCGACGTTGACGGGATTCGCGTAATCCGCGCACGCGGGCCAGTCGTCGTCGCCCGTGTCGTCGTCGGTCGTGTCGTCGTCGGTCGTGTCATCATCGGACGTGTCGTCATCGGCGGAATCGTCATCGCCGCTGTTGTCGTCGGCATCATCGTCCGTCACGTCGTCGTCCGTGGCATCATCGTCGCCCGAGACATCGTCGTCGCCGCTTCCGTCGTCAAACGTGCCGGTCACGTCGTCATCGTCGTCGTCGCCGCAACCCGGCAGCGCGAGCGCCAGCACGAGCATCGTTCCCCACGTCCACCATGCGGTCGCCGACATACCTACTCCTTCGATCGTTGCGTCGATTATCGGCGGAATTGACCGCTGACTGAATATCAGGGCGAGCAGGTCGCGAAATTTGCGCCGCGACGTGAAAACGGACGCCCTTGCGGCATGAACGCGAAATCGCGAGACTCCGCGAACGCGCCGTCGGGTCGGCGTGGGAGATGAGAATGAACCAACCGGACGACGACCACCGCGAAACGCCCGCCGAAGAGGTGGCGAACGCGCTGACGCACGGCTTGGGCGCGCTGCTGGCGGCGGCGGCGCTGGCGGTGCTGGTCACGCTCGCGGCGATTCGCGGCGACGCGTGGCGCGTCGTGAGCTTCGCCATCTACGGCGCGTCGCTGGTCATCCTCTACCTCGCCTCGACGCTGCTGCACGCGGTTCGCCATCCGAACTGGGAAAAGATCCTGCACCATCTGGACTACTCGGCGATCTTTCTTCTCATTGCGGGCACCTACACGCCGTACATGCTGGTGAACCTGCGCGGGCCGTGGGGCTGGACGCTCTTCGGCATCGCGTGGGGGATCGCCGCGATTGGCATCGTGTTGCGCCTGACGCTCGGCCACCGCTACCGCCGCGTCTATCTCGCCATGTATCTGGGCATGGGGTGGATGATGATCGTCGCCATCAAACCGCTCATGGCGAAGCTCGAACCGATGGGGCTCGTCTGGATCGCCATTGGCGGGCTGTTTTACACGGTCGGTGTCGTGTTCTATCTGTGGCGCCGCCTGCCGTACAACCACATGATCTGGCACCTGTTCGTGCTCGGCGGCAGCATCAGCCACTTTTTCGGGATTCTGTTTTACGTGCTGCCCATGCCGGCCGCGTAAACGCCGCCGTCCTCCACCCCGTCTTGTGCGCCCGCGTTCGGCGGCGCAAAATCCCACGTACAACACAACCGGAGCGGCCGATGAAGTATTGGCTCATCAAAACGGAGCCGGGCTCGTATTCGTGGGAGCAGTTCGTCCGCGACCAACGCACCTTCTGGAATGGCGTGCGCAATTACCAGGCCCGGATCAACCTGCGTGCGATGGCCGTGGGCGATCTGTGCCTGTTCTACCATTCCGTGTCCGACAAGGCGGTGATGGGCTTGGCACGCGTGGTGCGCGAGGCGTATCCCGATCACACGGCTGATGACGGCGAGTGGGTCATGGTCGATGTCGAGCCGGTTCGCGCGCTCGGCTTGCCCGTGACCATCGACATGGTGAAAGCCCGGCCCGATCTGGCCGACATGGTGTTGGTGAAGAACTCGCGGCTCTCGGTGCAGCCGGTGACGAAGGCGCAGTTCGACGCGGTCGTGAAGATGGGCGGCAAGGCGAAGTGATTCGCGCGAAAGGCGGGGAGTACGATGAACGGAACCACGAAACGGGGCTGGATTGTCGCGATCACGCTCATCCTCGCGGCCGCCGGTTGCGGATTTTCGGACGACGACGATTCGACCGACTCGACCACACCCGACGACGATTCTGGGGATGACGACACAGCGGACGACGACGATGCGTCGGGCGACGAAGACATGTGGGCTCCGCTGCCCGACGACGATGCGGCCGATGTGCCGAGCGACTATCCGGAGCCGTACGACCCCGCCGCGCGCGGGCCGTATCAGGTCGGCGTGCGCACCTACGTCTTCGTGGACGACAGTCGCTGGCAGGACTCGCCCGCGGGCGGGCGGCGCGTGCTGACCGAGGTGTGGTATCCCGCCTTCGATTCGGCGGCGGACTGGCCGCGCGACATCCCTCGCACGTTCTTCAATGGCTGGGACGACGTCATCTTCAGCGTCTTCAAAGCCATCGGCGTACCGCAAACAGAGATCGACAACTTCGATGCGCCGCGCGACGTGGCTCGCGACGCGCCGCTCTACCCGTGGGGCGGGCCGATTCCGCTCGTCCTGCTCTCGCACGGCTTCGCGGGGGTTCGCTTTCAGGATTTCACGCTGTGCGAATACCTGGCGAGTCACGGGTACATCGTCGTCGCGCCGGATCACACGAAGAACGCGTTCGTCACGGCGTTTCCCGAAGGTCCGGTGATCTTCAATCCGCTCGCCACGCCGTGGTCGTACGCGCATCGACTCAAGGATCTGTCGTTTCTCATCGACGTGTTCACCGACCTGAACGCCGCCGACCCGGAAGCGTTCTGGAACGGTCGCATCGACCTCGCCCGCGTCGGCGCGATCGGCCATTCGTTCGGCGGCACCACGGTGTTGCAGGAGACCAAGCGCGACGGGCGCATCGGCGCGGCGGTGGACATGGCGTCGTTCATGTTTCCGTTTCTGCCGGACGGCTTCGACACGCCGCTGATGTTCATGATCGGCGCTGAAGACCACAGCATGGGTGACACGGAGCCGCTGATCCGCGTGAACTTCGCTCAATCGCCCGCGCCCAAGTACTTCCTGGAGTTCTACGACGGCGGCCACTATACCTTCACCGACGCGTGCATCCTGTCGCCGACGCTGTTCGGCGAGGGGGACGGCTGCGGCTACGAGCGGCGCGGCGACACCAACGAGCCGTTTCACTTCATCGAGCACGATCTCGCGTTCGAGATCATCAACGGCTACATCACCGCGTTTTTCGGTTTGCACCTGAAGGGGCAGGACGGCATGCGCGCTTTCCTCGGCGAGAACCACTACCCGGACGAGATCGATTACGCGTTCTTCGAGTGACCTGCGGACTCACGACGACGACGACGAGAACGTCTTTGCCCTGAACGAACTGGTGATGACCGTGATGGAACTGGCCGGCATCATGAGCGCCGCGATGAGCGGATTGAGAACGCCGGTCACGGCCAGCGTGACGCCGAGCAGGTTGTAGGCGAGAGAAAACGCGAGATTGCGACGAATGACCCCGACGGTTTTGCGCGAGCCCTCGACGAGCGCGACGATCGGTTCGATCCCCTCGCGCGTGAGAAAAACATCCGCCGCCGCGAGGCCCGCCTCCGCGCCGCCGTGAACGGCAACGCCCACCGACGCGGCGGAGAGCGCGACCGCGTCGTTGACGCCGTCGCCGACCATCACCACCGTTCCCGCCTCGCGCGACTCCTCAACGCGGTGAAGCTTGTCTTCGGGGCTCGCGCCGCCGATCAGCATTTCAGGCACAACTTCGAGCCGACGCCCGACCGCGTTCACAATCTGCGGGTGATCGCCCGAGAGGAGCCCCACG
The DNA here is from genome assembly GCA_020845895.1 of Deltaproteobacteria bacterium. Classification (NCBI taxonomy): domain Bacteria; kingdom Pseudomonadati; phylum Myxococcota; class Myxococcia; species Deltaproteobacteria bacterium. Next base: position 72,476 of record JADLEX010000045.1, read on the forward strand.
CGCCAGCCGCGCGCGCGAAGCTGCACGATCGTTCGCGCCGCGTCGTCGCGCAGCGGATCGCCGAATCCCATCACCGCCGCGAGCCGACCGCCATGCGCGACATGCACTGGCGTGTGCGCCGCGTCGAGTTCCCGCGCCGTCGCCTCGCGCGCCCAGTCGGGGACCGTGTTCACGAGCTTCGCGATGAAATCAGGCGAACCGACCGCGATACGCACCCCGCCGACGACGCCTTCGATGCCGCCACCGATCGTCTGACGCGCGGGTTCGTCCAGCGAAACGCCTTCACCGAACGCGGCGACGCACGCCCGCGCCACGGGATGCGTGGACTGGGCTTCGAGCGCGCCGACGAACGGCTTCACCGATTCGTCGCCCGCGAAACCGACGAGCTCCGTTCGTCCGCGCGTCACGGTGCCGGTCTTGTCGAGCCAGAGCGTGCCCGGATGCGCGAGTTGCTCGATGGCGTCTCCGCCCTTGACGAGGATGCCGATGCGCGCGGCCTTGCCGATTGCGGCGGAGACGGCGAGTGGCGTGGCGAGACCGAGCGCGCACGGGCACGTGACGATGAGCAGCGCCATCGTGTGCTCGATCGCGAGATCGAGATCGACGAACGACCACCCGATAAACGTGATCGTCGCGATGGAAAGAATCGCCGCGACGAACCATCCCGAGATGCGGTCGGCCATGCGCACGATCGGCGCGCGCCGCCGGGCGTGCTCCTCCACGAGCGCCATGAGTCGCCCCACGCGCGTATTCTCGCCCGTGGATTCGACACGCACGACGATGCGCGACGCGAGATTGGTGATGCCCGAGTGGACGCGATCCGCCTCGCGCACGCTGACGGGTCGCGACTCGCCGGTGAGCAGTGAGAGGTCGAGCTCTGATCGGCCCTCCTCGACCATTCCGTCGGCGGCGATGGTTTCGCCCGCTCGCACCTCGATCAGATCGCCCGCTTTCAGGGCTTCGAGCGGTACGACGGTGACGACGCCGTCCTCGATCCGTCGCGCACTCGTGGGCGCGAGCGAAAACAGCAGTTCCGCCGCGTCGGCGGCCTGCCGCTGCTGGCGTGTTTGCAACCAGCGCCCGACGAGCAGCAGGAAGATCAGCACCGTGACCGAATCGAAATACACCTCGCCCACGCCGCGCACCGTGTTGAGCGCGCCGCCGAAGAACCCGGCCGCAAGCCCGATGGCGATGGGAAGATCCATGTGCAACGTGCGCGTGCGCAGCGCCGCCCACGCGCCCGTGAAAAACACGGACCCCGACCAGAGGACGGCCGGAATCGTCAGGCCGAGGCTCGTCCATCGAAAGAGCGATTTCAGCTCGGGGTCCATGTCCGAAAACATCGCGCCGTAAAGCGCGAACGCGATGAACATGACATTGCCCGCCGCCGCAGCAGCGACGCCGATACGCACGAGCATCGCGCGGTCTTCGCGACGGCGAATCTCGCGAACCTTCACGCCGCGAAACGGGTGTGCCGGGTAGCCGAGCGAATCGAGAAACCGGGCGATCTCGGAGAGCTTCTGTTTTGCGGGATCCCAGACGACGCGCGCGAGCGACTTGCCGAAATCGAGCCGCGCCTCGACGACGCCGGGAATTGCGACCGGGACTTTTTCGACCAGCCACACGCACGCCGCGCAGTGCACGCCCTCGAGATAGAGTTCGATGATGCGCAGCCCGGCGTCGAGGTCGCGGGCGTAAAGATTCTGAAACGCCGGATCGTCGAACTCCTCGAAGCCCCGACCCGTGACCTTGGCGGTCTTCGGACGGCCGGTCTGCGTGTCGACGAAATCGTAATAACGATCGAGGCCGTGATCGTGCAGGACCGCGTACACGGTGCGGCAGCCGTTGCAGCAGAATTGTCGCTCGGCGCCCGGCTCCACCAGCGCGGGCGGCACCGGCAGACCGCAGTGCGTGCAGTCGATGATCGCAGCGTCGCTCACGGGGCGAATCATAGGCTTTCGCGACTCCATGGGAAGGGTTGCCGGGATCGAGACGTCGATCCTGAAGATGTGAGCGTGACAACTCATTTGTCCGGTGGGATAATTGGTCCATTGCATTCGGAGGAACGGCCATGCGCGGGTGGTATTGTTCGTCCTGTGTCGCATTTTCCATTGTTCTATTCACCCTCATTTCCGGTTGCTCCGAAGACGATTCGGGCGACGACGATTCGGATGCGGAAGCCGCCGCGTCGGACGACGACGTCCTCGACGAAGATGACGACGCCGACGATGACGCCGGAGACGACGACTTGACCGACGACGACGCGGAACCGTACCGCGGCTGGATGCGCCCATGCGACATCGACGGCGAACCCGGCGGTGAGTTCGCCGTCGTCGAGTCCTATCCCGACGACACGAACGCTCCCTATCGATTGCACGTCGTGCGACCGGACGGAACCGAGGTGGGATCGTTTGACGTCGAGCATCGCAATTCGACTTACACTTATATCGACGTCGACCTGGCGAATCTCGACAACGACGCGCAGTGCGAAATCGTCGTTCGGGTGGCGTATCAAGACATCGTAGCCAACACTTACGAGAACCGCGTCCGGGTGTTCGATGGCGCGAACTTCGAGGTTGCCTTCGACACCGGATTGGAATCTGAACGCATCGCGTATCTCGAAACGGGCATCGATGTGAACGGCGGCGGACTGGACCTCATCCTCTACGGATTCCCGACATGGTCGGGATCCTCGACGATCGACGTTTACGACGGCCACGCGGGCTACGAGGAACTGTGGCATCAGACCGGCTCGTGGGACAACGCGTTTCTGCTGATGGGGCGCCGTCACGAGACAGGCGCAGCGATCGAGGCGTGCGAAACGACCGAGGGACCCGCGTTCGCGCTGCTTCGGTATCCCATGTATCAGGGCGAGGCGGGCGATTGGCGCGCGATGTGGATCGATCCCGAGGGAAGCACGATCTCGACCGTCGGCCCCATTGCGGTCGATGCGGCTGAGAAAATCGACGCGGATCTGATGCCGACGACCGGAGCGGACGAGTGCGCGCTGATGGTCGCTTCGGTGGATGCGGGCGAGACGATCAGTCGGTACCGCCTTTTCGATCCGTCGGGTGACCTGCTCCACGAGGAGGCGCTCGATGTGGGCGGAACCTGGTACGGGCGCGCGGACGGCGACCTGGACGGCGACGGTGAGGCGGATATCGCCCTCCGGACGACAGACTACGACGCCACGAAAGGCGTGTGGGCGGCGCTCAGTTCGGAGAACTACGCTGCCGCGCGACCGATCGTAACATCAGCGGGGGAAGAAACGATCGAACCAGCGCTCTGGCGGACGAAACCGTGGCTTCAATCGGGAGTCGATCTCGGCGGGGGTGAACCGAATTTCTACGTGGGGCCGTTCATCGAGGCGAATCTGTTCGGCGGAAAAGTCACGTGGAAGAGCGTCGGACCCGATCTGTCACTCACCGGCCTCGATTTGACCGTCCACATGGGTGCGGCGGTCGATTTCGGCGGAGACGCACTCGCTTATTGGGCGCGCGACGGACGGCCCGTCATCGCGTTGAACGCCTGGTCGGTCTATTACACGGCGGCCAAGGGACCGGTCCCGATCGAGCACGGCCGGTGGGCGCAGTTCGACGCCGGGCAGACCTCCGCGTTCTGGCTCTCCGACGAACCGACCAGCAACTTTACGATCGGTCCCATATTCGATCTGAACGGCGATGGGGGCGCGGAGATCTTGCAACGCTACGGCGAGCAACCCCTGACCGTCTTCGAGGTCAATGATGGAATGTCGGAGGCGTGGGTCGGCGGTGAACGCGATGACGCGATCATCGGTGAGTGGTACTGACGCTCAGTGTTTCTTGCAGCACGACCCCTCTTCTCCACTCGCGGCCGCGGGGTCGGTGATCGAAATCGCCTTGGCGCTGCCCACCGTCGCTGCGCGCTCGAAGGGAATCGCCGAGCGGTCCATCACCGAGAGCACGCCGACGACGACGAGCACGAGCGCCATCAACACGGGGACGTGACGGCGAATCGGTCCGGCGACGACCTGAACACTGATGCCAAGCGCCGCCATCCACGGCAGCGTGCCGAGCCAGAACGCGGCCATGACCGCCATGCCCGCGTACGAATGCCCCGTGCCCGCGGCAACAATGGCGAACGCGTAGAGCCAGCCGCAGGGCAGAAACGTCGAAAACAGACCCAGGGCGAGCGCGCGGATCGCCGGAGGTTTTCCACGCAGTTCGCCGTACACCTTCGACGCGGCGCGCGTGACGAAGGCCGGAGCCGGCACGCGCGGCAGTTTCGCGCCGAGGGCCTGCGCGAGCGCGTAACCGCCCCAAACAATCATCAGCGTGCCCGCCACGATGCCCGCGACACGCGCGTATCCCGCGCGAGACCCCGCGAGATCGATGACCGAACCGAATGCCCCCGCCGCCGCACCCAGCACCACGTAAGTGAAAAGGCGCCCGCCGTTATACGCGACATGGCTCGCGAAACGCCTCAGACCCACGCTGGCGTCGCTGCCCGCGTAAAACGTCACGAGCCCGCCGCACATGCCCACGCAGTGCAGACTGCCCACGAGACTCGCGGTGAAGACGGTCATGAGCAGAGGGGTCATCGAAATCCTCCGAAACGGATCATGCGCGCCGCTCGTATGGAAGGAAAGAAATGTTGGAGGTCGTGGCCGCGCGACGGGATTTCGGGCATGCTCCCGATCGCGTCGGCACCCTCGATCCGGAAGGAAACACCAAGGTGACTTCGTCCGCCCTCATCCAGCTTCGCGACGCATGGGACATCGTTCGGCATGTGCGTCCCTCGCGGCTTGCTCTCGCGGGGCTTTTGCCCGCACGCATGCACCGGCCCCGCATCCTCAACGACGGCATCGTCGGCGACATCGGCGACGACCCGCTCCGGCGACTGGCTCGACTTCGGCTCGCGATGAAGTCGACCGCGATCGACGCGAGGGGGCACGTTTCTTACGACGCTCTTCGCGACTCGGCCGTCTACCGGCAACTGGTCGAGACCGCTCCCGCCCTCGCGGCGATCGACCCCTCCGCGCTTGTGGGTGACGCCGAGCGCCTCGCGTTCTGGATCAATCTCTACAACGTGCTGGCGATCCACGGCGTGCTCGCGCTCGGCATCCGTCGCTCGGTCATGGAGATCCCCGGCTTCTTCGGCCTCGTCGCGTATCGCGTCGGTCATCAGGTGCTGACGCTCGACGACATCGAGAACGGCATCATCCGCGCCAACTCGCCGCACCCCGCGTCGGGCCGCGCGCCGTTTGGCGACGGCGACCCGCGCCGCGCGTGGATCGTGAGCCGCGTCGATCCCCGCGTGCACGCGGCCCTCGTGTGCGCCTCCGAGAGCTGCCCCGCCGTGGGATTCTACGATGCGGATCTTCTCGATGCGCAACTCGATGCCGCCGCGGCGAACCGGGTGAATGGCGATGTGCACGTGAACGACACGCGATGCCGAATCGAACTGCCGATCACGTTTCGCTACTTCCGGGCGGATTTCGGCGGCGAATCCGGAGTTCGCGAATTCGCCGCTCGCCATGCGGACGGCGATCTGCAAGCCAAACTTGCGCGCGCGAACGAAAACGCGTGGCCGCTGTACTTCGCGCGTTACGACTGGTCGCTCAACCGGATCGCCTGAGTCTCGCCGACCGGTCATCGCGGCGCCCAGTCCTCGCGCGTCGATTTCGTGAACACATGTCCGTCTTTCTCGATGCGAAAGCGCATTTCCCAGATCCCCGGTCGCATTGCAGGCCACGTCGTCGAATAACGACCGGGAGTCTCCTCGGCCAACGCGATTTCGCGCGCGGCGGCCGACCGGGCGAGGTGAAACGCCTCGAGCGAAACCGTCGCGCCGTTCACCGGAGCGCCCTCGCGATCCGTGATCGTCGCGGCCACGCGCACATCCGTGCCCGCGGTGGCGAGCGAAACCGCGATCGACCAGCCGAGCGCGTCGTTCGCCCCGTCCTGCGCGCGCTTTTCATCCCAGTCCAGCGCCTTCTGATAGTAGTTCTTCTCGACGGCGAACGACGGGTCGCGCGTGGCGACGAACAGCATGATGCCGTTCATGACGAGCAGCCCGCCCAGCAGGCCGATCACCAGGAGCGGCCAGTACCACCCGCGCTTCTTCGTGGTGTGCGTTTCGACCACGCGATCAACCCTGCGGTCCAAGCAGTCGGTATTCGGACTCCTGCGAATACCGGTCGCCGTCGCCGATGCGGAACTTCACCGCCCGCTCTCCGCTCGTGAATGCCGAGCGCGGCGCGGTGACGAAGACACTCGTCTCCACCGTCTTTCCGGCGGGAACGGGCAGCGGATTTTGCGGCGCGATCATCGTCGCCTCTGGCAGATCGGCGAGTTCGATGCGATACTCGCGATCGATCGATGCCCGGTTGACGATCTTGATGCGAATCTGGTTGGAGATCCGTTCCGGAGTCAGTTCGACGTAGGGCGCGCCGAGACCGCGAAGCATCGTCAGGTCGGTGTCGCTCTTCGACGCGAGGGCGTAAGTGAACGTCGAGAGCGCGGCGACCATCACAAGCGGATACGCGATCGTGCGCGGTCGCAGGATCTTTTTCGGCTCACCCGCCAGCTCGCTTTTGGTCGTGTAACGAATCAGGCCGACCGGTTTGCCCAGTCGCGTCATGATGTCGTCGCAGGCGTCGATGCACTGCGTGCAATGAACGCACTCCATCTGCAAACCCTTGCGGATGTCGATGCCGGTAGGGCAGGTGACGACGCACGCGCCGCAGTCCACGCAGTCGCCGAATCGCTCGCCCTCGCCCGCCCGTTTTCGTGCGCCCATCTTGCCGCGCGGTTCGCCGCAGGTTGGATCGTAGCCCACGATCAGAGAAAATTTGTCGAGCAGGACCGACTGAAATCGGCCGTATGGGCACGCGACGAGGCAGGTCTGCTCGCGAAACCACGCAAAGTTGAACATCATCAAAGCGGATGTCAGCGCCATGCTGATGAACGACGCGGGATGCTCAACCGGCGAGCGCGCCATCCAGTGGCGAAGCTGCTCGACGCCGACGAAATACGCGAGAAACGTGTGCGCGAGATAGATCGAAACAAGCAGATACACGAAATGTTTCGCGATCCGTCTGAACGAAAAACCCTGTTTGTCGAGCTGCTTCTGGGCGGATCTCGATCCCTCGAACAGACGCTCGATGGGTCGATAGACGAACTCCAAGTAGACCGTCTGCGGACAGGCCCACCCGCACCACACGCGGCCGAAAAGCGCGGTGAGCAGGAAGACGCCGACCAGCAGCGCGACCATGAACAGCATCAGCAACACGGTGTCGGTGGAAAAGAACGTGGTTCCGAAAAACGTGAACTGCCGAGCCGGCAGATCGAGCAGGATGATCGGTTTGCCGCTCATGCGGATCCACGGAATCGCGGTGAACACGACGATGAGGAACCACGCGGCCGCAAGACGCGCGCGGTAAAAACGACCGGTCGCGAGCTTCGGCCGCAGCCAACGGCGCGATCCGTCGGCATTGAGCGTGGGGAGAACGGGCTCGTCGGGAATGGGGGCGATGACGTGACTCATGACGAAAGTCCTTCGCGCGCGGCTCGATAATTCGCCGCATGCGCCGATCATTGCGGAGAGCGGTTCCTACCGCCCCCACGCGCATCTCAAAGGTCTTCGCGGCCGATTCACAACGGATCGGCTGCCGATTTGCGCTCAGCCCTGCCCCGGCGCGGGAGCGGCAGGCGCCTCGGGCGTGGGCGCGGGAGCGGCGGGAGGCGCGGCGGCTCCCGTGGGCGCCGCGCCGCCGGTCTTCTCGGCCTTGATCCCGTCGATCGTCCAAAGATCGCCCTGTGGCTCTTTCGGCGTTGCGGCCTTCGTTCCACGCAGAGTCCGGATGTAGGCGGCGAGTTGCATGATCTCGTTGTCGTTGAGCTGTCCCTTCCACGGGATCATCCCCTTGGCGGGAACACCTTCCGTGATGACTTTCACGAGATCCGTGAGTTTCGCGCCGTGAATCCAGTAGTCGTCGGTGAAGTTCGGGCCGATCAGACCGCCGCCGTCGGGTCCGTGGCACGCGAGGCATTTCCCGAGGTAGATGTCTTTCGTTTGCGCCATCAGCGCCGCGTCGGTGGTCATCGCGAAGATCGACTCCTCGCTCATCTCCGTCTTCGGCGCGCCTTGGGCGACCTCGGCCTTCTTCTCTTCGTCGGCCTTCACCGAAGCCGCGTACGTGTCGAGTTCCGACTTCCCGCCGCCGCCCATGTGGTAGAAAATCCAGTAGCCGATCGAGAACACGATGGTGACGATAAACAGCCAGTTCCACCAACCCGGCTGCGGGTTGTCGTACTCCTCGATCCCGTCGTAACTGTGATCCGACAATTGCCCGTGATCGTCCGCCATGGTCAATCCCTCCTCAGCCGTTTCGGCTGTGCGTATTCGTGGGTTGCGTTTCGTCGTCCAGCGGAAGGGACCGGGCCCGGTCCCACTCCGGCTTGTTCCGTCGGGCGAAGACGTAAACCGTCACGCCCGCGAAGATGACGAGGAACATCACGAGGGCGATCTGCGCCCAGTGGCTCAGGTTCATGTGCCCCATGATGTCCGAAAGGCTCATGACGCCCTCTCGATAGCCGCGATCAGGGCCGCGCCGCGGCAACGGCCGGCGGCGCTTTCTTGATGTCGGTTCCGAGACGCTGCAGATAGGCGACGAGTGCGACGATCTGCTTGTCCGCGAGGTCCTTCGGTCCGCCCGAAGCCTCCACGTCGCCGGCGATGCCCTGCGCCTGCGTCTTCGCAGCCTCGATGGCCTGCGTGATCGCCGCTTCGTCGTAGGGCACGCCCACGGTGCGCAGCGCCTTCAGTCGCGCCGGAATCGAATCGAAGTCGGCGTTCTTCGTGAACAGCCACGGATACGGCGGCATGATCGATTTCGGCGTCGTGGACGTCGGATCCATCATGTGGCGCACGTGCCACAGGTTCGGGTACTTGCCGCCGACGCGATGAAGATCGAGACCGATGCGTCGCGACCCCCACAGGAAGGGATGGTCGTACACGAACTCGCCCGGCTTGCTGTATTCGCCGTAGCGTTCGGTTTCGGATCGGATCGGCCGCACCATCTGCGAATGGCAGTTCACGCACCCCTCGGCGATGTACACGTCGCGGCCCAGCACCTCGAGCGGCGAGTACGGCGTGACCGTCGCGATCGTCGGGATGTTACTCTTGATGAGGAAGGTCGGGACGATCTCGAACAGCGACGCCACGATCACCGCGACCGCGGTCATGACCGAGAAGGTCAACGGCAGGCGTTCCCAGCGGCGGTGCCACCCGAGGCCGGCGATCCGCCCGATCGCGGAACCGACGTTCGACTTCGCCGGGGCAACCTCGTAGTCCGCGGCCAGTGCGAGCGCTTCGATCACCGGCACGTCGTAGGTCGCGGGCCGCATTTTCCAGGTCAGGAGGACGTTGATGAACGCCATGACCATGCCGACGAAATAGAGCGTTCCGCCAAGGATCCGCACCCAATACATCGGAATGAGGCGCACGACGGTCTCGACGAAGTCGGGATACGCGAGTCGGCCGGCGTCGTCGAACGCGCGCCACATGAGGCCCTGCGTGATGCCGGCGAAATAGATCGCCACGATGTAGAACAGAATTCCGACCGTGCCGATCCAGAAGTGGTACTCGGCCCATTTGCGGCTATGGAGTTCCTTCGTCTGAAACACGCGCGGCGCAAGCCAGTAGACCATGCCGAAGGTGATGAAACCGACCCAGCCCAGCGCCCCCGCGTGCACGTGCGCGATGGTCCAGTCGGTATAATGCGACAGGGCGTTCACGCCTTTGATCGACAGCAACGGCCCCTCGAAGGTGGACATGCCGTAGAAGGTGATGCCGACGACGAAGAACTTCAGGATCGGGTCCTCGGCGACGCGGTTCCACGCGCCGCGCAGCGTCAGCAGGCCGTTGATCATTCCGCCCCACGAGGGCATCCACAGCATGACCGAGAAGAGCATGCCGAGCGTCGACGCCCATCCGGGAAGCGCGGTGTAGTGGAGGTGGTGCGGACCCGCCCAGATGTAAATGAAGACCAGCGACCAGAAATGCAGGATCGAGAGGCGGTACGAGAAGACGGGCCGATTCGCGGCCTTGGGCAGGAAGTAGTACATGAGGCCGAGGAACGGCGTCGTCAGGAAGAACGCGACGGCGTTGTGCCCATACCACCACTGCATGAAGGCGTCCTGGACGCCCGCGTAGACCGAGTAGCTCTTGAACCAACCGGCGGGGACCTCGAGGCTGTTAAAGATGTGCAGCACGGCGATGGCGATGATCGTGGCGATGTAGAACCAGATCGCCACGTACATGTGCCGCTCGCGACGCCTGGCCAGCGTGCCGAAGAAGTTCACCGCGAAGACGACCCAGACCACCGCGATGGCGATGTCGATCGGCCACTCAAGTTCGGCGTACTCCTTGGAGGTCGTGACGCCCGAGACGAGCGTCAGCGCGGCGGGGACGATGATCGCCTGCCAGCCCCAGAAATGGATGCGCGACAGACCGTCGGAGAACATCCGCGCCTTGAGCAGGCGCTGTGTCGAGTAGTAGATCGCCGTGAAGATGGCGTTGCCCGCGAACGCGAAGATGACCGCGTTGGTATGCAGCGGTCGAAGCCGTCCGAAGGTCAGGAACGAGAGCTTGAAATTGAAGATCGGATTCGTAAGCTGCAGGGCGACCAACAGGCCGACGAGCATGCCCACGACACCCCAGAAGACCGTCGCGATCAGGAACTTTCGAACGATATCGTCGTCGTAGCTGAACCTCTCCATTCGCTCCATCGCACACCTCCTCACACCGCGGCGCTGACACCCAAATGCGGCCCCCAGGGGACCGCTCCCTTAGAATACATCGAGGTCCGGAAACATCTGGAACGAATTTATAGCGATTTCCCTACGCCACGGGAAGGGGGCGCATGACCCGCATCAGTAATCATATTCACGAAACCGTGCATTGACCCCGAGAAAGGATCAACGCCTCGTAGAGCGCCGGCCGAAGGTCACCCGCAGATTCCGCCGCTCCCGTCGTCGTCATCGTCGTCGTCGCCCGATACGCCCGACACCACGCTGACTCCGCAGCTCTGCGTCATGCAGGCTCGGAAGGCATCGCAGTCGCTCACCGCTTCGTGGTTGGAGCACGCGAAAATGCACTCCCACGGTCCCTGCCCCGCTTCGCACAGGTCGTACGCGCTTTCCGGCGAAATGGTGTCGGAACCGTTCACGATCTCGAAATCGCACGAGCCGTAGAGGACGTTGAGCAAATCGGCGCACGAACCGATGTTGCCGAGATTTTCTCCGTCGTCGTTCGCGCCGCCGTCATCGTCGCCGTCGTCGTCGTCCGGATACCAGTCGTCGTCGTCTCCGCCATCGTCGTCGTCATCATCGTCGTCATCGTCATCCGTGTCGTCATCCTGCGACGGCCCCGAACCGTAGATGTGGATGATTCCGTTTTCGTCGTCGGGCTCCAGACTGCGCTTGTAGGTCTCCCCTGGCCCCGCGTACCCGTACATCGTCTTCTGCGCATCGGACCCGCTGTAGAGGTCGAGCAGCACGAGAAAGTGGCCCAGCTCGTGCGTGGCGATATTCTGCGTGTCCATCTGCCAACCGCCTGGATTGCCCGACGACGACCAGTCGTAGCTGTTAAGAAACGCCAGATCGCACTCGACCACCTCGTTGCCGCTGCCCCAAATGGCCGTGTACGCGATCGCGTTGCCTTCCACGTCGTTCGACCACATGACCTCGTTCTGATAGTTCTGCGTGACCTGCGTGCGACTGTTCGAACCCGAATCGATGAACTTGAAATTCGCGGGCACGGCGTTCCAGGTGGAAAACGCCTCGCGCACCGCATCGCCCTCGTCCGAACCGTCCGGGTCATTCTCGTTGATCGACACGTCCACGCTGTCGTCGTACCAATGTAGGCCATCGTAGCCGAAACGCTCACCCGTCTTCATCACGAACGCCTCGAGCGTGCTGACCGGATGGAATCCCGCGACGGGATCGACGTAGGGCTCCACACCGGCCGCGATCATGCGGATCGACGAGATGTAGTCTTCGGCCTCGACGCCGCTCTCGAAGACGAACCCCTCACGGATGGTCGCCTTGCCCTGCAAGCCGCCGTGAATCGCGTGGCCCGTCTCGTCGAGGAACACGACCACGTCTTCGCCGATCTCGAGATTCGGCTGGCCGGTGACGATGTTGAACGCATCGCCGATTACGCCGCCGCGGATCGCGACTTCCGCGACCGGCTCGCCCGCGCCGACGATGTCTTCCGTCACCGCAAGGCGAAATGTCGTCGTGAAGAGACCCGTTTCGGCGTTCACGGTCACCGATTCCGAGGCGACTCGGGCGCGCACCACGCGGTCAGCTCCCGCGACGAGTTCCTCGCCCGAAAGCGGAACGACCGACGCGGCGAACGCAACCGACGAGAAAAGGCCAAGAAGAGCGGCGATCAGCGCCGAGCGTCCCAAACCGCGAGATACGAACATCATATCGTCCTGCTTTCTCGCCCCGGGGAAAATTTCACACCGGATCGAATGAACGCGGACCATCGCGTCCGCGAAAACGGCTCACTTATCGGGAATCTCGAGTCGAAACGCAAGAGAGGCCACGGGGTCCGATGCGCCGCGAGGACACGACACGGACCCGGAGGAGGTGCGGGCTCCGCTCTTCAGCCGCTGATGACGACAATGACGCCAAGGGCAAGCGACACAAAGAAAAGTGCCGATCCCCACACATACATGGAGATCCTTCCACTCCGAAACCCACGCTCGAATGCATATGCGCGTCC
>JADLEX010000046.1 GCA_020845895.1 Deltaproteobacteria bacterium
CACGGCGCGTCCCCAGCACAGCGATGGTGGTAAGAATGGAGAATTTGGACTGTTGAATGAGGAGTGATGAAGGCCGCGACACGGGAGTCGCGGACGCGTACGTCGAAGGAGGTTGCGATGTCGGAAACGAGGACGAGAGAGAAGTCATCGCCGAGAGATATTCAGAAGCGCGCGTTCGAGTTTGCGCTGCGCGTAGTGAATTTGCATCGGCACCTGCAATCGCAGGATAGCGCTGCACGAACGTTGTCCGGGCAGATTCTGCGGTCAGGAACCTCCATCGGCGCGAATTTGGAGGAGGCGAGCGCCGGGCAGAGCAAGGCGGACTTCGTCTCCAAATGCGCCATCGCTCTCAAGGAAGCGCGTGAGACGCACTACTGGCTTCGATTGCTCGCCGCGTCGGAGATTGTGCCATCCGACCGCCTGGAGCCGTTGACGCACGAGGCTGACGAGTTGATTTCCATTCTGACGACGATCGTGCGTAAAGCTTCGCCCGCGCGAAAAACGTGATTGCCGTCGACAAAATGCGGCTCGAATTTCTCCATTCAACATTCAAAATTCCCAGTCGGTCGTCATTTGCGACCCCGGATGTCGCATGGTCCGTTTACCAATGTTTACACGAGCCCCGCGGATCAGCCCGTCGGACGAAGTCCGGCGCGAGGCGGGATCGCCGGCTTACCGGGAGAGAGGAGTCGAGATGACACGGAAGATGAGCGATTACGATCAAACGCAACTGGTTGCCATCCATGCGTGGAAGAGCCCGGCGCTCGGATGGTTTGGCCGGGCGATGGAGGAAATCAGTCGGCGAGTGGATCTCACGGCGCAGAAAGTTCTGGACGTTCCGGGTGTCGGATTCGTGCTGGAAAAGGGCTTCGGTGGACTGGTGTCGGTGCTCAACGACGCGGCCATCTGGTCGGTGCGACCCGATGCGATCATCGAGGACTTTCACAAGCACGGTCACGGCGAAGTGAACGCGATCGCGGACATTCGCGGCGTCATGCTGAAGGACGTCGACGAGACGATCGGCTACCTGGCCGCTAAATACAAAGGCATCGCACTGGCCGAGGGCGCGGCGACGGGATCGGCCGGCATTTTCGGCATTCCCGCGGATATCGTCGCGCTCCTCGCGCTGAACCTGCGTGCAATCGGCGAATACGCGACGTACTGCGGATTCGACGTTTCGGAACAGTCCGAGCGACTGTTCGCGCTCAACGTTTTGGGGCTCGCGTCGAGCCCATCCGATGCGTCGAAGCAGTTGGCCATGGCGCAACTTGCGAAGATCGCGAAAGAGGTCGCAAGGAAAAAGACGTGGAAGCAGCTTGAGGAACATGCGTTCGTGCAGATCCTTCAAAAGATCGCGCAAGGGCTCGGTATTCGATTGACCAAGGCGAAGCTCGCCGAGGCGATTCCGATTGTGGGCGGCCTCGTGGGCGCTGGCTTCAACGCGTACTACACGAGCAGGGTTTGCGACGCGGCGTATTTCCTCTATCGCGAGCGCTTTCTCGCGGAGAAGTACGGCGAAGACCTTATCAAGGGTGTCGGGAAAGAACCGGCGGATTTCGAGCCGGATTTTTCGAAGGATTGAAGGGCGTGCGTTGCGCCTGAATCGAACCATAAAACAGGAGAGAGCCGTGAGAATCGTTTTGGCTTTGGTCGTCGCGTCGAGTCTCGTCGTCCCCGCGTTGGCGTTCGCGCAGGCGGTTTCGCCGCAGGGTCCGCAGGTGGTTTTGCAGGTCGAGGAAAAAGATCCGGCGCACGCGCGGGCCATGGCGTTGTGGCCGATCTTCGGTCCCATCGCGGGGGCGAACTACGCGGGGTCGTCGCCGGATTCGGGCAATATCCCCGAGAGCCTGAAGCGGACGGCGCGGACGTACGCGCTCGCAAATACGGGCGAGATCCTCGGGATCGCCGCACTGGGATACTTCGTCGGACAGGGCACGGAAAGCGAGGACAAGAAGATCGTCACCGAAGCGGACGGATCGAAGAAACAGGTCACGGAGGAGGACCACAACGGTCGGTGGATCGGGCTGGGCGTCGGCGCGGGCGTCGGGCTCATCGTCGCGACGATCACGAACACCGGTGCGGGCGCGAAGTATGCAGACTACTGCGTGCGTTACAACCGCAAGCTCTACGAGAAGTTTCAGTGGACGCCGCCGCAGGTGAGCGTGGGGCCGAACGGCGAAACGAGCGTGGCGCCGGCGGTGCGTTTCCGATAGAAGGACGGGTGGCGCGGGTCGTCGTTTGCGCGGCGGCCCGTGCGAGCGACAGCTCGAATCAGAGCGGAAATCTGCTCGCGAGGGTGAGCGAAGATGGAACCGAACAAGCGAAGCTGGTCTGAATCCTTTCGCAATTTCGCCGTCGGGTTGCAGGCGTTTTTTCTCGCGTTGCACGCGCTTGTGAAACTTCTTCTGAGTGCGGGAGCCGTCGCCCTGGTTGTTGTCCTCCTCTCCAACTCCCACGGCGCGCTGGGCTGGATCGGCGAGCGGGTGCAGGGTATTTACCAGGTTCTGAAGCCGCAGCATCGCGTGACCACGACGGAACTGCAGACGATCATTACCAACCACGCGATCTTCGAACTCGCGACGTTCGAAAAACGGCTCACCCTACCCGTGTTCATCTCGGATACGGCTGAATACGGGATCGTCCCGGTGGGTCATTCGGAATTCACATGCGATTTCAATTGGGCCATCAAAGCGGGCTTCGATGTTTCTGGTGTGGAGGTGACGGGCGACCCGGGCTCGTCGATCATCGTGATGCTGCCGGAGCCAAAAATTTTGAGCGTGGATGTGGATTTCAGCGAGCAGTGTTTGAGAAATGAGGATAACCGCGGAGTCGCTGCAGATGCCTTCGAAAAATTCTTCAAGACGGAGTATTCGAGGCTCAAGCGTAGAGCGCAGCAGAAGGCTGTGGCCGACGGAATTCTCGCGGACGCGTATCAAAACGCCCAAAGTCGCCTGGGCCTTTTCATTCGCCATCTTGTGGACGACGACAACGTTCAAATCGAGTTTGTGGTGCGAGATATGCAGTTCCGACCGAAAGACTGAAATCGCGTTCTTCGCGTAAACATCGGAGTGACCTCTTGATCGACCCCTGGCGCTCGCTGCTGCGCGATGTTCGCGTTCTGCCTTATCGACTGCAACTCGATGTCGATCGCGAGGCCGTGACCGTGCCGATGCTGCGCGGCGTGTGGGGTCGCGCGCTGCGCATGCTGGACGAGGGCATCTACGACGAGGTCTTCACGGAGCATCACGGCGGACCGTTCTACGTTTGCCGTCCCGCGGACACGCAGCCGCAGCGCGGCGCGGCGATCGAGTGGTTCCTGTTCGGCCCGGCGATTGCGCGCGCGGACACCTTGCGTCGCGCGTGGGACACTGCCGGCGGGATGGGCTACGGGCAGGCGCGGGAGCCCTTCGCTGTGCGCGGTGCGGTCGCGCTCGATCCCGATGGCCGCGAGCAACCGTCCGCGAAGCCGTGGACGATGGATCGCGCGACGTGGCCGCTTGCGGGCAAACCGGAAACCACACCGTGCCGCATCGAGTTTTCGTACCCGGTGCGTCTGATGCGGCAGGGGCGGTTGATCGAAAATCCGACACTCGCGGACATCGCGGTCACTGCGATTCGGCGGTTCACAATGCTGGGAGCGAAATCGGAAGGCAGCGACCTGACGACGCGGTCGGTGGCGGAAGTCGCGCGCGGAATCGCGGCGCATCCGTGGGAGGGCGAGCCGCTCGACTTCGTGCGTTACTCGGGCCGCCAGCACCGCGAGGTGGAGCAGCGCGGCGTGGCGGGCTCGCTCATCTTGCCGGAGGGTCCGGGATCGCTCTGGCCGCTGCTCGCCGCGGCGCAATGGACGCACATCGGCAAGGGGTGCGTGATGGGGATGGGGCGGCTGGAAATCGGGAAACTGTGATCGCAGGAATCGTTCGATCCGATGGCGCAACGTAGAGCGAGTCCGTACGATGCTAAACGGAACGCAAAATAATCAATCAGACAACCTTGTCGCCTGATTCCCATTCGTCGTTCTTTGCGAATCGCGGATTTGTTGTGGTTGCATCAAATACATCTTGGTCTAGGATTCCCCCATGCGTTTCCTTCGCATCGCTCTCGCTAACGGTCTCGCCGGCACCTTCGCGCTGGATGAAGGAACATGGTTCGTCGGCCGCGATTCGGGTTGCGCATTTGTGATCGCCGATGACAGCGTCTCGCGCCGGCACGCGCGAGTGGATGTAACCGGCGACGTGGTCGTCATCGAGGATCTCGGCAGCAAAAACGGCGTCCTCGTCAACGGAGCGCCGATCACCCGCGCGAATCTCACGCCGGGGGACGCGGTGCACATCGGGGACGTGCGTGCGATGTTTGTCGAGTCGGCGATCGGCAATGAGCCGCCGCGCCCCTCGACCACCCTCGTCGTCGAGCGAAGCAATGGCCCTGTGGAGCAGCGCTTGCGTCTGTTTTACGAACTCGCGGACTGCGCCGCGCAGTCACCGTCGCCCGCGGACGTCGTCGCGCGCGCGCTCGACATCGTGGGGCGTCACCTGGATTGCGAGAATGCTTATCTCGACCTTTACGACGAGATCGAGCAACGACTTGCCGGCGGGTTCATCCGGAACTTCGGTCCAGCTCCGGGCGACTTCGTCATTTCACGCACGATCCTCGACCGCGTGATGCGCACGGGTCGCGGCGTGATCGTCCGCGATGCCGCCGTGGATGACGAGTTGCACGACAAGGCAAGCGTCGTGCAATCGGGCGTGCGCTCGATCATGTGCGTACCGTTGCAGGTCGCGGGCGCCGTGGACGGCGTGCTCTACGTCGACACGCGTTCGCGCGTGAAGGAATACGGCGCGTCGGATATCGAGTTCCTCGATGCGTACGCCTCCATGCTCGGCGCGGTCCTGCGCACGCGGCGCAGCCTCCACGAAATGGGGCTGCGTAACGAGGAACTCGCGTCGCGCTCCGAAGGACCCGAGCTCGTCGGCGAAAGCGCGGTCATGGATCGCACGCGCACGCAGATTCGCCGCATGGCATGCCGCGGCGACGCGCACGTGCTCATCACCGGCGAAACCGGCGTCGGCAAGGATATCGCCGCCCATCTGCTGCACCGCTGGTCCTCGCGCGCGAACAAGCCCTTCGAGGTCCTCAATTGCGCCGCCGTGCCGCGCGATCTGCTCGAGAGCGAACTCTTCGGCCATGTCAAGGGCGCGTTCACGTCGGCGAACCGCGACCGGCGCGGTCTGTTCGAACTCGCCGACGGCGGTGTGCTCTTTCTCGACGAGATCGGCGAACTCCCGCTCGATCTGCAAAGCAAGCTCCTGCGCGTGCTGGAAGACGGCGTGATCCGTCCCATCGGCTCATCGGCGCCGGTGCGCTCCGTGGATGTTCGCGTCGTCGCGGCGACGAACCGCGATCTGCGCGCGATGATCCGAGCGGGGACGTTTCGCGAGGATCTCTTCCATCGCCTCGGCGTGCTCGAAATCGCCATGCCGCCGCTGCGCGACCACGCCGGCGACATTCCCGCGCTCGCGCGCATGTTCTTGCATCGGCTCGGGCGGCGCATCAACGCGACGGCCGAGCGCTTCTCGCCCGCCGCCCTCGACGTGCTGACGAAGCGCCCGTGGCCGGGCAATGTGCGCGAATTGCGAAACGTTGTTCACCACGCTCTGGTGCAGTGCGAGGAGTACGTCATCGAGCCGGCCCACCTGAAATTCACCGCGGACGACGACGAGGACGACGCCTCCCCGTCTTCGCCCCCGAGTGCCGCGGCGGAGGCCGACGCGACGCGCCCCCTCGAGGCGCTCGCGCACGACATCGAGGCGCTCGAACGTACGAGAATTCTCGCGGCGCTGGGGCGTCACCATTGGAATCGATCCTTGGCCGCGTCGGAACTCGGGATTGCGCGCAAGACGCTCTGGATTAAGATGAAAAAGTATCACCTCATCTGAAATCGAGGGTGCGTCGCGTGGCGTCCGAATCGGATCGACGCAGAATCGGCCCCTATCTGCTTCTCCAACGCATTGGGGAAGGCGGAATGGGGGAGGTTCATCGCGCGCGGCGCGAGGGCGCGGGCGGATTCGACAAAACCTTCGCTCTCAAGATCATTCGCGGCGACCCCGCATCCATCGAAGCCCGGCGCGACGCCTTCCTCCACGAAGCCCGCGTCTGCGCGCGGCTCGCGCACCAGAACATCGTCCACGCGGTCGATTTCGGCATCGACGGCGACGTCATGTACCTCGTCATGGAGGATGTCGAGGGCGTCAACCTGCGCGACGTGCTGGAGACGCGGCACCCGTCGGGCGAGACCGTGCCGCCGGTCGCGGCGCTCGGCATCGCGGTGGATGTGTTGCGCGGGCTGGAACACGCGCACGGGCGCGCGGACGACGCGGGCCGCCCCCTCGGCCTCGTGCACCGCGACCTGACGCCGAACAACATCCTGCTTTCGCGCGAAGGCGCGGTGAAAATCGCCGACTTCGGCGTGGCGAAATCGGCATTGGCCGGCGCACGATCGTCCCCGGGTGAGATCAAAGGCAAATTCCCCTACATGTCTCCCGAGCAGATCGCGGGCACGCGCGTCGATGCGCGCTCCGACCTCTTCTCGCTCGGCGTCGTCATCCACGAAATGTGGACCGGACGGCGGCCATTCGACGGCGCGAACGCATCCGAGGTGATGGCGGCGATCTGCCGGTGCGACCGCGACGCGCCCTCGTACGACGGCATCCCCGACGACGTGGCGAACGCTCTGCGTCGTCTGCTCGCGCACGCGCCCGACGACCGATACGCGAATGCGGGCGAGGCGCTGCGTGCGTTCGAGGACCTGCTGGTCGCGCGCGGCGGCGTGGCAGGACGCGAGGTGCGAGAGCTCGTCCGCCGCGTAGCGCCCGAACCCACCGCGCCGCGAACCCCTGGCAATCTCTCCACGCGCACGGGGCGGGTCGTTCGCCGCGACGCACCGACACCGCCCCCCGAGCCTGCGGGCACGGGCGAACCGCCGCCCACTCTGGCCGTCGCGCCCCGGCGGCGAAGCTGGGCCTACGCACTCGCTCTCGTGGTAGCAGTCGCCGTCGCAGCGTGGCTGTTCACAGGCGGATCGCGGGGGCGAACGGAATCAGCGAGCCCGAACGCATCGTCGATCATGTCGGCGTCGTCGCCGACGCCCGAGACGCCGGAGGAATCGTCCGCGATTGTCACGACAACCATTGCGACGACGACACTTCCGCCCGTCTCGCCGACGCCGAAATCCACGCCGACGCCAACTCCGCCGCCCGCCGCTCCCGTCGCGGTCGCCCCCGCGCCCGAAGCCCTCGCTCCGGGATTTTTGCGTGTGGGTGATCTCGTGCCCTATGCCGACGTCGTCATCGACGGACGCTCCGTGGACACGACGCCGACCGGACGCATTCCACTTCCGCCCGGCGCTCACCGCGTCCTGCTGAAAAACGATCCGGCCGGTAAGCGTGCGTCGGTCGAGGCGCACGTCGTGTCAGGCGAGACCTTCACCATCACGACGTGGCCCGAGTGACGGGTAGGGTGGCGAGTAACGGCGCGACTCATTCTGTGGCGCGGGGAAACACGGTGTTACGCGCGCGTAACACGTCGATGGGCGCAGGCATGAGCCCCAGTATCGGTGACCGGGTCGAACCCCATGAAATCAAAAGGATTTTCGCCATGCATGATCTCGCGCACAAACTTGGCCCGGCCCTTGCTTATTTAACCGACCGTATCTCGGAACTATTTGGAAACGGGCTGCGAACGCAGCCGGGTCGGAAACGGCGAACCGTCATGCGCGCGGCGAGGATCGTTCGGATCATGATCGCCCTCGCGGCGATCGGCGCGATGCGGGGCCCGGAGACGGCCCGGGCGCAGGATCCGGCGCAGGATGCGACATGCGCGTCGCTCACCAGGGCGGGGCTCGCGTCGTACCAGGCGCTGGAGTACGAAGCGGCCCGGCAGTCGCTGCTCGCGGCGACGCAGCGCGTGTGCGGGACGAGCGAACTGGTGGTCATTCACGTCACACTGGCGAGGATCGCGGTGGCGCAGGGACGGGAAACCGAAGCACGGGACGAGATGAAGCAGGCGCTTCGTCTCGACCCGTATCTGGTCCTCGATCCGCTGACCTCGCCCAAGGTGCTCGCGGCGCTCAATCAGGCGCGCGAGGAGATCTCGGACGAACTCGTCGAACGACCGCCCGCCAAGCCGGATACCCCAACGGCCGCGGGCGTGTCTGTTCGCGAAAACGCGTCCGGCCGGGAGAAGGCGGGCTGGGCGTTCGTCGGCGCGGGGATCGCGTCGCTGACGACGTCGGCGGCGTTTTTCACGCTCGCTAGGGTCGAGAACGAAAAGCAGCGCGACGCCGCCGACCGCGAGGACTGGCAGGAACGCGACACGCACTGGGGCCGCACGAACGCCTACGCCAACGCGGGCTGGATCGGAGCCGGGCTCGGCGCGGTCGCGATGGGGACGGGGGGGATTTTGCTGTGGGGTGGAGACGGCGCTTCGGACAAGAATTCGCCGAGCGCGATGCGAACGAGATCGAAAACGCCCGCCTTGGCCCTCGGGCCGTGCGGGGTGAGCGTGCTGATGAACTTCTAGCGTTTCGATAATCTGTAGTTTTGGAGGATGAATCATGCGTTCGTCGACACTGGTCGTGTGCTTCTTTGCGGTTCTTGGGTTTTGCATTACACTTGCCGCGTCATCTTGCGGTGACGACGATGACGTCGAAACATTGTCCGAGTCAAGTATACGTACTTCACATTCGGGAGGAGGAAGTTGGAAGCTGAAGATAGCAAAAACGTCGACATTTGCACTCGCGAAAGCATCCTTGCTTTCAGAAATGCCGAAAACCGATGACGAAGATGAATATATGCGTGTTGATCGTGTAGAAAGAGATCTTCTTTCGTTGCTGGATGTAGCGTGTAAAGAACTTGAAATCGACCCTAACGATCTTTTCGAGCAAGATGTTGAGACGCTTCTATACATAATGATAAGTGGCGGAGAATTCGAAATTAACGGAAAAGGATTGTTGGTTCAAAAGCTATTCAAAGATCAAGATGAGATAGATACTAGTCCCATTGACGGTTATCGTAGAGCAGTTTCCGATAGTTCGTCGGAGTCGCAAGATTATGACTCCACCGTCAGCCAAAACAATTCAAGCACAAATTACTGCAATGAATCGTTGTTAACGGTTGGAAATTATCCAGGTCTGGGAAATTATTATGTATATTTGAAAAATGGGTCTGGTCTAACTTGCCCTGGCGGTACAATAACTAATGCTCAATTGCGAGTCTACGGATGGCAAAATACGG
Source organism: Deltaproteobacteria bacterium (assembly GCA_020845895.1). NCBI lineage: Bacteria > Pseudomonadati > Myxococcota > Myxococcia > Deltaproteobacteria bacterium. Next base: position 9,291 of record JADLEX010000046.1, read on the forward strand.
AAAGTAGAAATGTTGCCGTGTGCCGCGCACTAGCATCTTGGGACGAGTGCTCAGTCACGTGGAGTAACAAACCTTCATATACTAGTTGTCAAAATTCAAATTTTAGTTCCGGAACTGGATATCGGTACTTGGAGGCTGATGCCGCTGTATCAGCGTTGTGTCCAAGCAGCCCGAGCAGTTATCGTGGGTTTGTCGTCACAACAGGAACAGGGCCAGATGGATATCAATCGTTCTACTCAAGAGAGAACGGTTCATATTGGGTGTACCTAGTTCTGACTTATGATACATGCGAGCCCAACGCTTGCGACGACGGCAACCCATGTACGACTGACTCATACGACGGTTGCCATTGTCAGCATACGAATAATTCCAATTCGTGCGACGATGGCCAATACTGCACAATCAACGATCATTGCAGCGGCGGTTCCTGCGTGAGCGGAGGAAGCCGAAACTGCGCGAATGCGAACTACTGCGATGGAGTTGAGTACTGCAACGAAGGTACAAATTCCTGTGTTTCTCCCGGAAATCCGTGTTCGGACGACGGCCAGTATTGCAACGGCACGGAGTCGTGTAACGAAGGAGGCGATTCCTGCCAGCATTCCGGAAATCCCTGTCCGGACAACGGTCAGTACTGCGATGGCCCGGAGTCGTGTAATGAAGGGACCAACTCGTGCGATAGCCCGGACCCGTGCGGGGACGACGGGCAGTTCTGCAACGGTGCGGAGGGCTGCAATGAAACGATCAATCAGTGTACACACGCGGGCGACCCATGCGACGCCGGCGAGACATGCAACGAGCCAACTGACCAATGTTTCGACTGTGTTTCGGACGGGGACTGCAACGATGGCAACGCATGCACGGACGACGCGTGTATTTCGAACACATGCCAACACACGAATAACACAAATTCGTGCGATGACGGACTATACTGTACGGTCAACGACCAGTGCGGCGGCGGATCGTGCTCAGGCACGGCAAGGGATTGTGACGACGGCCTATTCTGCACCGGAGTGGAGTCGTGCTCGGAACTGCTGAATCAGTGCACGGCGGGAAATTCACCATGCGGTGCGGAGCAACAGTGCCTGGAGGATAGCGATCAGTGCGTCCAGTGTCTGAGCGCGACGGACTGCGACGACACAAATCCTTGCACCGACGACTCCTGTTCGGTTAGCGGCTCGTGCGAACACGCAAACAACAGCGCGGCCTGCGATGACAGTAATCTCTGCACCGAATCGGATTCCTGCTCAGCGGGAAACTGCATCGGTACTCCGAAGGAATGCACTGAAGGTGAAATGTGCAACGATGCCACGGGAAACTGCGAACCTGCCGCTGACGACGACACTGCGGATGACGACACCGACGACGATGTCGACGATGACACGGATGACGACTCGGCTGACGACGATGCCGACGATGACTCGGACGACGACTCCGGTGACGACGACAGCTTGGATGACGACGCGGCGGACGACGACGACGATGACGATGACGACGACGGCGGCTCGTGCGGCTGCTGATCTCTGAGGCGACGATTGCGGGACTCCGGGTGCGTGGCTCGGAGTCTCGTTGCTATTGCGGGGCACCCAGACTGCCTTGAATCACGTCACTCACCGGACTACCATCGACGCATGAAGACGTCGTATCGGAAGAGGACCGCGAAAGGACTCCCGCCGAAATTCGGAACGAGCCTGCAATTCGCGATGAGCAAAACGCGGGCGATCTGGATCGCCATCGCGATCATCGTGGTCGGGGCCATGTGCGTCACCGCGTGTTTCTCGCGAGACGGCGAGCCGGGGCCTTCCGGATTTGAGCGAATGACCGTCTCTAAATCGAAATCTTCGTACGAAGAGATCGCGGGCATTGACATCGGCTATGGGGCGGATTCCGTCGTCTTCGACGATGCGACCGACTTGTTGTACGCCTCGATTTTCGACCCTGTCGGTACCGTGTTTGTCATTTCCTTGGAAGACCAGTCGATAGCCAAGACCACGGCGGTGAGTCCCGGCATGCATTTGGAGACGGCGCTGGCGGGCGATGGCCGTTTTCTCTTCGTCACCAACTATGACATCCTCTCGTCTCCGGGCGACACCGTCGTCCGGATCGACACGCACGACGGGCTGTCGCAACGCGGAATGACCGTAGGCTCGTGGCCGTGTGGTGTGCGTGCAGACGCGGCGGGAGAGCGGGTGTTCGTCGTCACGGGTTGCGACAATCGGGCCCCGACGGAAGACACCGGAAGCGGCTTCGCAATGATCGATGCCGCTGCGTTTAATGAAGCAAACACCTCGTTTTTTGACGTTCCGGAGACCGAGTTCGGAGAACTGAACGTCGCCGCACCGGACCCTGTGGATCGAAACGTCGTTTATCTACTCTCGGACACCAACGGCGAGAGCAAAAACCACCTGTATTCGATGTCGCTTGAAAACGGCGAGATCGGAGATTCTTTGTCGCTCGAATGCAAGACGGAAGAGTCCTATCCCGGTCGAACCTTCGCAGACATTCGTGTGCGAGAAAACGATATCTGGTTCATGCAGGGTCGTTGCCGGCGACTCGTCGGCATCGACAAGGAGTCGAATTCCGTACTGAAGACGATAGAATTGGGATGTTTTAGTTCGGGGCTGGCGATCCGTCATGACGGAATCGCGGCCGTGTCCTGCATCGAGGATCACGAAATTCGGCTGATCGATCTCTCGAATGGGAAAGAAATCGAAGCGATCCAAGGCGTTCATACGGGGGCTGCGTTGTCCTTCGATGAAACTGGCGATTATTTATTTGTCGCGGATTATTATATCGGCTTAGTTCGAATATTTCGCCGTCAGAATCAGTGATTTATTTTTATTGCAGGGTCTCCAGCCGAATATTGTCGATCCACGCGTGCGCTGCTGAATCGGCGTACAGATCATAGCCGACAATCGAATAGCCAAGATAGGGGACCGGATCTTCGGTCCAAACTTCCGAATTTTCGATCTTTAAGATGCGGGTGACGACACTCGATCGTCGCTCGGTAAAAGTCACATCGACGCCATCCCATAGGATCTCATTGCTCATCCAGACCCCCGCTTCCCACGCATCGTCACCGAGGTATTCGGCGTAGAAGTAGGGGAACACGCTGATCCCCACCGCGTGTCCCGGGTCGGCGAAGCCGTAGATGGCCTGAATGATCGCTCGGTCTCTGTCCAGGCTCTCGGTGAGGAACATCAGCCCGGCGTTCGCTCCCCAAGTCAGGTCGCGGATCTTGATCTCATACGTCAGCCGAATCGGCCCGAACTCGAATCCCATCGCGGCGAGGTCGACATAGGCGTATCCGTGCGTGACCTCGCCGCCTTCCATCGTAAGGAAGAAGCACTCGCAGGTGGGATCCCAGTAGTACTTCTCCGGATCGCTCACGGACCAGCCGGGATCGTCGTGGAAATCCTCGAAGTACGCGAACGGCTCCGACGTCTGTCCGTCGTCGTTCGACTTGTCGAGCAAAGGCGCGCCGGAATCTGCGTCTTCCCGCTCGCCGTCGCGCGCGTAGCAGCCCGCGACGACGATCGTCGCCACGACGACCGACAATCGAATGACGATCCCCGAAATTCGCATTGCCCTACCTCGCCCATGAAGTCACGCCACTATCGCATATCGCGTTCGCCTGTGCCCGTAAAGGGTTGCGTAACCGATGTTGACTTTTTTCAACTCGCCGGAACAATCAAAGGACATGTACATCATCGGAGGGGGAATCGATGCCGGCAACTCACGGACGGTCGTTTTGTCGCGGTTGCGCTCTGGCGGCACTTCTCTTCGCGGCGTCATCTCTTTTTTCCGCCTGCTACTCCCGCTCGGGCGAAGACCCCGGGGACGACGCGTACGTGCCGCCGTCGCTCAGTGCCGCGGAGACGGAGTACGAGCAGGTCGCGGTGGTCGATGTCGGCCTCGGCGTATACGCGATCGCGTACGATCGATTCGCGCGCGTAGTTTACTCCACGCTGTGGGACACGACAGGCGTGGTGAGCTCCATCGCGGTGGACGACGCCGCGATCGTGGATTCGACGATTGTCACGCCGGGTCTGCACGGACGCACGGCACTCGGCGCGGACGGTCGATACCTGTTCGTGACGAACTACGACATAGAAACCGAGCCGGGCGACACGGTCGTGCGTCTGGATACGCAGAATGATTTCGCGCCCGTCGGTCTGGACCTCGGCGTCTGGCCGTGCGGCGCGTTCGCCGATGCCGCAGGCGATCGCGTGTTCGTCGTGACGGGCTGCGACGGACGAAACCCCGTCGAGGACACCGGCAGCGGATTCGCCGTCGTCGACGTGGAAAACTTCGACGCCGATCACGCCGAGTTCATTGCCCTCGACGAGACGACATACGGCGAGACGAAGTCTGTCGTACCCGATCCCGATGACCCGGACTCGGTCTGGTTGCTCGCCCTGCACAACGGCACCGCGAATCTGACGATCCTGCGCGTTACTCTCGCCTCCGGCGACGTCACCGCGTCGCTGCCGATTGTGGCCGAACTCGACGACAACCGGCCCGACGGAACACTGACGACGCTCACTTACGCTGACGGCGCGCTGTGGCTGTCGCAGGGTCACGCGAGCCGACTGCTGAAGATCGAAAAGGATCTTTCCGGAATCGAAGAGGAATACGATCTGCCGTTCCACGCGGCGGGAATCGCGGTGCGTCCCGATGGTGTGCTGGCGATGGCCGATCTCGAGGACCATAAAATTCGTCTGGTCGACCTCGCGGATTTCAGCGAGCTGGCGACGTTCGGCGCGGTCCACACCGGCGGCGCGCTCGCGTTCGACGAGGATGGCGACGATCTGTATGTCGGGGACTCGGTGGTGGGCGTCGTCCGCATCTTTCGGCGCGGCGTGCTGGAGGGCGAATCCGATTGATGCTCAGTCGATCGTCGTGATTCGAATGTTGTCGATCCACCCGTGCGCCGCAGCGCCATCGTAGATGTCGAACCCGACCGAGGAAAACCCCAGGAAAGGCACGGGGTCCTCGGTCCACACCTCCGCATCTTCAATGGCGAGCACGCGGCTCACGATGCCCGAGCGCCGCTCGGTGAGTGTCACGTCGCGACCGTCCCATACGATTTCGTGCGTCATCCAGATGCCGGTTTCCCACGCGTCGTCGCCGAAGTATGTTTCGAACACGAATGGAAATACGCCCAGATACAGCGCGCGGCCGCCGTCGGTTAACGAATACTGCGCGCGTATCACGGCGCGATCGACGTCGAGATCCGGCGTGAGCCACATGAGGCCAAGGTTGGCGCCGTGATTCAGGTCGTCGACTCGTATGTCATACGTCAACCGAATAGGCCCGAACTCGAATCCCATCGCGGCGAGGTCGACGTAGGCGTAGTCGCGCGTGACCTCGCCGCCCTCCATCGTGAGGAAGAAGCACTCGCAGGACGCGTCCCAGAAGTATCGCTCGGTGTCGCTGACCGACCAATCAGGATCGGAGTTGAAATCCTCCGAGTAATCGAATGGCGCGGCCGTCTTGCCCGCGTCGTTCGACTTGTCGAGCAACGGCGCACCGACATCCGCGTCGTCCCGCCCGCCGTCGCGCGCGTAGCACCCCGCAAACAGAGCTGCGAGCAACGCAACGAGCGCGAACATTCTGAGCACGGTGCTGGACTCCGACGGGGATGTGGGATCTATAGCACATCCCCAATATGCTCAACTACCCGGATCTCGCCGCCGATTTCGACGAAGGGCTATTCTGTCCCCCCTCTGAAGGCGAGACACATGAAGGTGGGTCGAATCGAGCCGCCGCATCCGGCAGGCGGCGGTCGCCCGGACGGCGATCACGACGAGGCCACGGGGGACTCTGCTCATGGGCTGCCGGCCCCAGTGAACGGTCGTCAAATCGGCGCCCGTAATTTGACGACGGAGAGGCTCGGACGAGGGCCGACGACCAACGCCGGGCGAGACTTTGGAAAGTGATTCGGTCGAAATTCTCGCTTCGCGTGAGCACGGGATATGACCACCCAGGGTGACGCACGTGCGGATGTTTTTTTTCGAGGCGGGAGCTTGAGCAGGATTTGAGGTCGTCCGGGTTCGAGATGGAGAGAAGGTTCACGACCGGCGGTTTCGCCGCGCCGCTTCGTCGGGCTTCAGGAGCCGGTGGATCTCATCGACCATCTGTCGGAAGTCGAAGTAGGCGACCACGACGACCGCGAGAATTCTGGCGATGGTTCGCATGAGACCTTCCTTGGATGGATTCAAAGGTCTTATGGCGAAAAGGGGAGGGGAATTTTCGGTTGAGGACGGGTGTGAGTTGCCGCGCGGAGTTGCTCGTCTGCGGACTCAGTGCGGACTCAAAAGGAAAACGGGCTTGGCGAAAACCGCCAAACCCGTTGATTTCATTGGCTCCTGGGGAGGGACTCGAACCCCCGACAAGGTGGTTAACAGCCACCTGCTCTACCGACTGAGCTACCCAGGAATACCGCCGCGCGCGGGCGCGACGGCGAATCATATTCGCGGTCTATTCGTTGTCAAGCGGTTGGGGCAATTTTTCGCGGCGTGCGTGGTCGCGGTGCGGGGTTGGCCGCGGTCCGGGTCTCGCGTCGGCGAAGTGTTTGTTGACATTGCCGGGACGATTCCCTATAACCCGGCGGCTCGAAGGGGAAAGGACACCGCCATGGCTTCCAACACGATCGTCACGGAATCCAAACGCAAGCACAAGACGCGCGCGCAGAATCTGCCGCGGAAAAAGAAGCTCGAGCGCGACGGCTCCACGCCGAAGTTCCCAATTCATCCGGACAGGGCGCCCGCCGGCAAGTGATCCGGGGCCCGTCAGCTCCCTCCGCTCGCGTTTCGATATAACCCCCGCTCGTCGATGAACCGACGCACACCCTCGTGCAGCTCGGCGGACGTGTCGCCGCCGCGCGCGATCGTTTCGCGCACGCGCGTGCTCGAAATGTCGTGTTCGGGGATGAGGATGTAGAAGATCCGCGTTTTCGGCGACACGCGCACGATGGCGCGTCGGTCGTCGCCCACGAAATCCTTTCCCCACTCGCCGAGCGGCTCCACCAGCGACGGCAGATGCCAGCCCGGGCGGCGCAGAATCGCCCAATCGGCGAGCGGGAGAACGTCGCCGAGTCGATGCCAACCGGCGATCTCCAGGTACGCGTCCACGCCGAGTAGAAACGTGAGATGTGCGTCCGGGTATTCGCGCGCGACGTCCTGGAGCAGGTAGAGCGTATAGCTCTCGCCCTCGCGACGCACTTCCAGATCGCACGCTTCGAGGCCCGTCTCGCCGCGCGTCGCGATTCGCACCATCTCCAAACGGTCCGCCGCGCTCGCGAAGGGACCTTGGTCTTTGTGCGGCGGTCGCGCGCCGGGTACGAGCAGCACGCGGGCGAGGCCGAGCAGTTCCCGCGCGGCTTGCGCGGCGCGGATGTGCCCGAAGTGGATGGGATCGAAGGTCCCGCCCAGAATTCCAATTTTCTCGCCCGGCATGCGCGGGACCCTATCAAATGCCGCGCACGAAGCAAACCGCATCTCGACAGCAAACGCGATTCTCGACATCATCTGCGCGGCTTGCGCTTCGGGGAGAGGAAAGTGCCGGACATTTTTGCGCAATCGCTGGCGAAACCGCTCGTGCTCGTGCACGCGCTGGCGGGATTTGTCGCGGCGGCGACGGCGATTCATCTCGCCGTGCACGCGACGACGGGCCTTCGGCGCGGCGCGTTTCCCGCGCGGGGACGCACGTACGCTGTCGTGATGGCGTCGGCGTTTGCGGTGTGCGTCGCGACGGGGCTCGCCGCTTACCCGAGCTTTCGCGTCCACATCCGCGGTCTGTTCCTGGATCGATTCGCTCCGGCGATGACGGCGGTTTTCGAGATCAAGGAACACCTGGGCGCGCTGGTCGTTCCGTTCGTGGCGCTCGCGCTCATCTTGGAACGCGCGGCCCGCACGGAGCGATCGGCGCACAGCGCGAAACTTTTCGTCACGACGGCGTGGATCGCGGCGGCGACGCTCGCCGCGTGCGTGGTGATGGGGCTCGTCGTCACGATGGAACGGGGCGTCTGACCCATGAATGCAAAAGCGCGAATTGCGTGGTGGGCGGCGGCGGCGGCGTTTCTGTCGGCACTTCTGATTTCGGACCTCGCGCACTGGGCGCGACCGGTGTACGCGCCCATCGAGCACGCATGGGCGTTCGGGCTCAAGGTTCCCGGCGCGCTCGTTTCCATGCACCTGTTCGGCAAGATCTTCTGGGGTGCGTTCGGAGGCGCGGCGGGATATCTCGCCGGTCTGGCCGGGGGACGCGCGCTCTCGAATGAGGTCGCCGCCGTGCGTCTCGAAAAGTGTCTCGCATGGGCTGCGCTCGCCGTGTTCGTCGCGGCTGTTGCCGTGTACATCGTGGAAAATCTCCACGCGACGCCGGTTCCGCTGGCGTTGCCGGGCCCGCCGCTCGCGGGATAACATCGCCGGGCGATCACAGGCAAAGGACATTTCGTGGACCGCAAAGCCGCACTCGAACTCCTGGAACGCGTCGCGCAGGGCGAAGCAGCGCCGAGCGATGCGCTGGATTCGCTCGCCCGCGAGCCCTTCGAGGATCTGGGTTTCGCCAAGCTCGACCATCACCGCGCGCTGCGTCGCGGGTTTCCCGAGGTGATCTTTGCCGAGAGCAAGACGGCGGGGCAGCTCGTCGCGCTCGTCGGGCGCATGCTCGATTCGTGCTCGCCGCTGCTCGTCACGCGCGTATCGCCCGAGAAGGCGCAGGCGGTGCTCACGGCGTATCCCGATCTCGACTATCACGAGGCGGCGCGGACGCTCGCCAAGGGCGCGCTCGCCGAGGGTGGGCGCGGCGTGATCGCCGTGATCTCGGCGGGGACGTCCGACATCCCTGTCGCCGAGGAAGCGGCGGTGACCGCGCGGGTTTTCGGCAACCGGGTCGAAACGATTTTCGATGTCGGCGTGGCGGGGTTGCACCGGTTGGCGGCGGCGCGCGATGCACTCGGGCGCGCGTCGGTGGTGATCGTCGTCGCGGGCATGGAGGGCGCGCTGGCCTCGGTGGTCGGCGGACTCGTCGCGGTGCCGGTCGTCGGCGTTCCGACGAGCGTGGGCTACGGCGCGAGTTTCGGCGGCGTCGCGGCGCTCCTGTCCATGCTCAATTCCTGCGCGGGCGGCGTGAGCGTGGTAAACATCGACAACGGGTACGGCGCGGCGGTGGTGGCGTCGCTCATCAACAGAGGCGGTCCGGAAGGCATGCGCGGCAGGCCGGGGGAAACCCCGTGACGACGCTTTATCTCGACGCCTTCGCGGGGATCGCGGGCGACATGTGGCTCGCGGCGATGTGCGATCTGGGTTTCGACGAGGCGGAGCTCGCACCGATCCTCGCAGCGCTCGATCTTTCCGCCGATGCGGTGCGGGTCGCCACGGTGCGCCGCGGCGCGTTGGCGTGCCGGAAGTTCGAGTTCGACGAAGTTCACGAACACCATCACCACGATAACCATCACGAGCACGACGTTCATGCGCACGATCACGACCATGCGCACCAAGAAGACGCACACAGCCGGGGGCGGCTGCGCCACACGTCGGATGGTGACCCCGCGCCGCACGAGCACCACCACCATCGGCCGTATTCGCAAATTCGCGACCTGATCGCGTCGCTGCCGTATGCCGCACGCGTGCGCGAGCGCGCGCAGGAGGCGATGGCGAAGCTCGCGGCGGCCGAGGCGAAAATCCACGGCATTGAGATCGACCGGGTGCACTTTCACGAGGTCGGCGCCGAGGACAGCATCGTCGATGTGGTGGGGGTGTGCGTCGCGCTGGAGCGCCTCGGCGTCACGCGGCTCGTTTGTTCGCCGCTGCCGACGGGCACGGGATTCGTCGACTGCGCGCATGGGCGTCTTCCGCTTCCCGCGCCGGCGACGCTCGAATTGATGCGCGGGATGCCGACGTTTCCCTCAGGGCAATCCGTCGAGCAGGTGACGCCGACGGCGGCGGCGTTGCTCGCGGCGCTCGCCGATGAATTCGGCGCCATGCCCGCGGGGGTGATTCGCGCGGTGGGTTACGGCGCGGGAAGCCGCGACGATGGCGGCCCGACGCCCAACGCCGTGCGCGCGGTGCTTCTGGACGAGACCGCGGCGGGCCGCGAAGCCGGCAAGACGCTGCTCGTCGAGGCGAGCATCGACGACATGAACCCGCAACTGTTCCCCGCGCTCTCGGATGCACTCGTGCTCGCCGGCGCGCTCGACGTATGCGCGATCGCGTGCGTCGGCAAGAAGGGGCGGCCGGGGCTTCTGGTGCGCATGGTCGTCAAACCCGATCGGCTCGATGCGGTCAGCGACGCGCTCTTCGCCGAATCGACGACAATCGGCCTGCGGTTCTGGGAGACGGGACGAGTCGTGGGAGAGCGGGAGATGCGGACGGTATCGACCGAGTTCGGCCCGGTCGGTGTCAAGATCACGCGGCGGATGGGTCGCATCGTGAACGTCCAGCCGGAGTATCGCGATTGCGAGGCGGCGGCTCGGTCGAACCGCGTGGCCGTGAAGCGCGTGATGCAGGCCGCGTCGGCGGCGAGTCTCGATTTTTGGACGGAATAACGACGGGAAATCAGCCGCCGCAGATGCCGCCGCCGTCGTCCTCGTCACGCTCTTTCTTCGGCGAATCGACCGTGACCGTGACGGCCGCGGAGTCGCTTTTTCCGAGCGCGTCGGTGACCGTGAGGACGACGTTGAATTCCCCGCCCTCGGTGAATGTGTACTCGATCGACGGTCCCTGCTTCAGTTCCAGATCGGGCAACGACCAGGAATAGTGATCGAGGTTGTTGTCGGGATCGGTCGACGCTTCGCCGGAAAATTTGATCGTGAGCGGCGCGCGTCCCGAAAGCTTGTCGGTCACGATGACGGCGTCGGGCGGACTGTTGGGGGCGACCTCGCCGAGGTAATCCAGAGCCTCGGCGGCATCGACCTCGCCGTAGCCGATCATCTCGTCCCAATCTTCGTAATCCGAGCGCGCGGTGTCGATCATGGCCTTCTTGATGTCTTCATTCAGGTACGCGTTCGGTCCGACCGCCGCGATCAAGAGTGCCGCGACACCCGCCGCGTGCGGACTGGCCACCGAGGTGCCGTAGGCGCCGTAATATCCGATCCCCTCGGCACCCCAGGTCTGCTGGACGATGCCTTCACCGGGGGCGACGAGCGCGAGTCCGTCTCCGTAATTCGAGAACGAGGATCGCTGCACCGACCCGCTGCTTCCGTGCGGGGCGGATGAGCCGATCGCGATGGTGTTGGCATACCCCGCCGGGTAGTTGACCCACGATGTGCCGTCGTTTCCGGTGGCCGCGAAAACCATCAGGTTGTTGTCGTGGGCGTAATTGACGGCGCTGTTCGAAACTCCGGAGAAATCGCCGCCGCCGAGCGACATGTTGATGACGTGCGCGCCGTTGTCCGTCGCCCAGTTGATGGCCGAGGCGATGTCGCCGTCGTACGCGCCGCCGTCGCCGTCGGGAAACACCTTGAGCGGCATGATCTTCGCGCTCGGCGCGATTCCCGCGCAGCCGATCCCGTTATTCGTCGCTTCGGCGATGACGTTGGCGACGTGCGATCCGTGGCCGATGAAGTCCTGCACGTTGTCGTCTCCGCCCCAGAAGTCGTAGGGATCGACCAGCTCGGCGGCGTCGTCCATCCCCGAGCGGTAGCCCGAGTCGATGACGGCCACGATGATGCCTTCGCCGAAGGTCGTCTCCCAGGCGTCGGGAACGTTGATCTGCGGAAAATTCGACTGGTACGACGCGTACATCGGGTCGTTCGGCGAAAACGACGGCTCATGACGGTAGTCGGGCCACGCCGATTCGATTCCCGGCACGGCCGCGGCGGCGTCGAGGGCTTCCCCGAGCGACCAGTCCGCAGGGACGGCGAGGGTGAGAAACGCCGTGTGGGCGGGCAGGGTGATGGTGGCCTTTTCGGTGGGTGACACCGCACGGATTCGCCCGTCCAGCGTGTGGATGCGCGAAACACGCAGTCCCTCGGCGGCGATCAGCCCGGGCAATTTCGCGTCTTGCGGCACGCTCGGAATCACGAGAATCCGGTCCGCCGCCGCGAGATGACCGTGGTATTCCGCGTCGCCGGCGAACGCGGGCGTCGCGACCGCGCACAGGATCGAAAACAGAACCGCGAAACGAAACGTCATTCCAACTCTACCCTTCCGAATGGCCGGTGACGGCCCTTATAGGCTACGGCAGCCTGAAAAAACAACCATGAGCGACGGCAGGATTGCGACTCAAAACTTGACGGGTATCGCGAAGATTCGACGCACCGCGTCGAAATAGCCCAAAAAATATTCGTTGCACCCCCCGGGGTTTTCGTGTAAACAGCGGCGCAATCGCTTCGATGACGAAGCCTTGGAGGAACCCCGATGAAGCTCGAAAAGATCCTGTGGCTGGCCTTGGTGGCCTCTCTGGTGCTCGCCCTCGGCAGCGTCGTGGCCTGCGGCGATGATGACGACGATGACGACGACGACGCCACCGGCGACGATGATGACGACGACGACGATGCGGCCGACGACGATTCGACCGGCGATGACGACGACGACGCGGTGTCTGAGTGCGAGGCGTGGTACACGGAGTGCGGCGTCGATGACGCCGGTTACTGCGATTCGCTCGGCAGCTACGTCGGCCTCGGCGAGTGCTGGGACGCGGCGATCGCCAACCTGTTCGACTGCCTCGTTGGGGCGGGTTGCTCGGACAGCGAAGCCATTGGCGCCTGCTCGTCCGAATTCGTGAGCGCCATCAGCGGCTGCTAATCCCAGAATTGGTGTATTCGAAAAACCCGGGCTTCGGCCCGGGTTTTTCATTTGGCGCCCGCCTTGATCGCTCCAACGCAACTCGCCTAAACTCCCTAAGATGACCCCGACAAGAGGCACCGGCTTCGAAGCGCGGCTGTGCGTCGCGCTGGCGATGTTCTGTCTGCCCGTGTTTCTTGCGGGGACCTCGCCGCTGCTCTATTGGCGCGATTCCGCCGAGTTCGCGATGCTCGGCCGCAACCTCGACATCGGTCACCCCGCCGGATCACCGTTGTTCGCCATGTTCGCCCGCGCGTTCGACGCGCTTCCGATCGGCGCGGCTCCGTTTCGCGCGGCGCTCCTGACCATCGTCACCGCGTGTGCCGCCGTTTCGGCCATCGCGTGGCTGCTCCTGCGCATCGGGGCGCGGCTTCGCGTCTCTCACGCGGGCTGCTCGATGGCCGCGGCGCTCGCGGTCGGTGCCTTCGCGTTCTCGCGCGCCTGGTATGAATGGGTCGTGGCGCCCGAGGTCTACGCCGCGCAGGTGCTTTTCCTCGCGCTCTTCGGCATTTGCGCGTTGCGCGTCATTCCCGAGGGCGACGCCGCGCCGGACCGGCGTTATGCGTGGCTCGCCGCATTCGTGCTGGGCTTGGGCTGCGCGGCGCACATGGGCACGTTGCTGCTCGCGCCGGGGCTCGTGCTCCTGCTCTGGCTCCCAACGCGGCGGCACTGGCGCGTGCGCCACGCGGCGCTTTTCGGCGTGTTTTGTATCGTCGGGTTTTCCGTTTATGCGTATCTGCCCGTGCGTTCGGCGATCGACCCGCCCTTCGATCAGGGAAATCCCGAGTTCTGGGGCGCTTTCGTCTCGCACATCACGGGCTCGCGGTACTCCCCGATCATCCATTCGTTTCCCTGGCCGCGCGTGTGGTACGACCTCAAGGCGCTCGTTGCGCACTTCCCCGATCAGCTCTCCTGGCCGGTCGCGGTCGCGGCGCTCGCTGGGCTGCTGGTCACCGCGCGCCGGCAACGCGCGCTCGTCCCCGGCATCGTCCTCGCGGTCGCCGGTCACCTGTACCTGTACATCAAGGACTGGCACCGCGCGTTCGGCTACATCCCGCTCTTCGCAGCGGCGGCGCTGTTTGCGGGGGTGGCCGTGCTCTTCGCGATGCGTCGCCTCGAGGCCGAGCGCGCCTCGCTGTCGCGCCTCTTTGTCGCGCTCGTCGGTGTCGTCGGGGCGGCCCTTTTCGCCACGCAGAGCCTCGCCGCTTTGCGTGGAGGTTCGCGGGCGGATCACGACCTCATGCATCGCCATGTGCGCGCGCTGATGGACTCGCTCCCCCACGGCGCGATCTACGTGAGCTATCAGGATGCGAACAGCTACAGCGTGTTCTACTCGCAAAGCATCGAGCGATACCGCGAGGATATCCGGCACCTGCACCGCGCGTTTTTGGGGTATCCCGACTACCTGAAAACGCGCGATCCCGAGCTCGTGCTGGACGGCTATCAGCCGCGCAAACCCTTCGCCGCGCAGGAGATGCTGCTGCGGTCGGCGGGCGACGGCGGCGTGTTCTGGGATTACGGCTGGGAGGATCGCCCGTATTATCGTGACGAGACACTGATACCGTGGTCGTTCGTGTATCGAATGACCGAGGATCCGAATGTCCCCGCGACGCTCGAACCCGCGATGGAGAAGCGGTGGATTCGCGCGCCGATCGACCACTTGGACCAGTTCGGGTTCGACTGGACGGCGCGTCAGGTGTATTCGCAGTTCTATTCGCTTGCGGCGAAATACGAATTCGATCGTGGCCGCCTCGACGAGGCGGGGCGGCGCATCGAACGCGCCGTGGCCATCTGGCCCGAATCGGGCGCGGTGCGCGGGCGACGGGCGGCGTGGCTCGCGGCGACGAACCGTTGGGAGGACGCCTGGCGCGAGGCGACAGAGGCGACGCGCATCGAGCCGTATCTGATCGACAGTTGGATGTATCGGGCGCAGTTCGCACGCGAGACCGGCCGGCGCGACGACGCGATCGAGAGCTGGCGCGCGGCGCTGCGGCTCAACAAATTCCACAGCTTCGCGGCGGCGTCCCTTGCAGCGATGCTGATGGAAGAACAGAAATACGGCGCGGCGGCGAAACAGGCGCGGCGCGCGGTCGCGGGAGCGCAAAACCGTGTGGACCGTGCGCGTGCGCGGCAGATACTGGTTAGGGCTTGGGTCGGCGCGGGACGCTGCGACAAGGCGCTGCCGATGATGGAGCGCATGCTGCGCCGCGATCCCAACGACGAGGCGATTGCGGGGCTGCGCGATCACTGCCGCGCCGGCGGTGAGTCGTCGAACTAGAGGAGGCATGGTGAGCGAACGCGACTACGAACTGTCCATCGTGATCCCCGTTTACAACGAGACGGGGCGCATCGAGGCGGGGCTGACGACCATCAAGGAGTTCGCGCGCGGCTTCGCGCCGCCAACGCAGATCGTCGTGTACGACGACGGCAGCCGCGACGATACGGTGGCAAAGGCCCGCTCGCTGCTCGCGGATTTTCCGGATCACGTGGTCATGGAAGGTCACGCGAATCGGGGCAAGGGGTTCGCGATCCGCCACGCCATGATGCGTGCGTCGGGCGCGGTGCGCCTGTTCACCGACATCGACCTGTCCGTGCCGATCGAAAACTCCGCGTCGTTTTACGAGCGCGTGGCGTCGGGCGTGCCGGTCGTGATCGGCTCGCGTAAGATGGCGGGCAGCCACATCGACGTGCGCCAGCCATACTACCGCGAACTGCTGGGCGGCGTATTCCGCTGGACCTCGCGCATGATCTTCGCGCCGCCGGTCACCGACTTTACTTGCGGCTTCAAGGCGTTTTCGGCGCGCGCGAGCGAAGCGATCTTTGGGCAGGGGCTCATCGACCGCTGGACCTTCGACGCGGAGATTCTGTTCCTCGCGTATCGCATGGGATTTGCGATCCACCAGATTCCCATTTACTGGGCGAACTCCGAAGACTCGCGGGTGCGCGTCGGCATCGACGCGGCGTACAGCTTCTACGAGATGGCGCTCATTCGCTGGTATCACTTGATCGGCCGCTACAATACAGTGATCGGGCCGACCGCGCGGGGCTGAGGGGAACGGCTACCCGATCGGCGCGGGCGGCGTCTCGATCGCGCGGCGGTAGAACCGTTCGAGTTCGTCCGCGACGCGCTCGCGATCGTACACCAGGGCGGCGCGATCGCGAGCCGCCAAGCCCAATCGGGCACGCAGCGCGCCATCACCCAGAAGCCGTCCGAGTGCGTCGGCGAGCGCGGCGGGATCGTCGGGCGGAGCGAGCAGGCCGCAGCGGCCGTCGTCCAGCAGTTCCTCGGGGCCGCCGCAGCGCGTGGCGACAATGGCTGAACCGGCCGCCATGGCTTCGAGGCAGGCGAGCGAGAATCCCTCGCGGCGACTGGGGATCGCCGCGATCCGCGCCCGACGCACGGACTCGACCGTGTCCGCGTGCGGGCACTCGCCGGCGAAATCCACGCGTGCCGAAATCCCGAGACGATTCGCCTGATCGCGCAGTTCGCGCTCGGTCGGCCCCGTTCCGACGAGGCGCAGCCGTGTCCCGGAATACGGCAAACGGGTGAACGCGTCGAGCAACACATCCTGCCCTTTTTCGCGCGAAAGCCGTCCGACGCACACGATTTCGTCGCACCGTTCGCGGTCTTCGAGCGCGGCGATGGCCGCCGTGTCCACGCCGAGCGGAAGGACGAACACGTTCGAGGGCGCCGCGACGACGGCGGCATGCTCGGCCATCTCGCGGCTATGGACGAGCACCGCCCGGGAACGCCTGGTGACCGCCCGCGCGGCGTCTTTCATCAGCGCGTTCGACGTCATCAAATCGGAGCCGTGGAACGACGCGACGATCGGAACGCGCACTCCGGAGATCACGGCGGCGAGGCCCGCCGCGGTCCAGTGCGTGTGGACCAAATCGGCCGATGCCGCCGCATGGCGAATGGCCGTCGCCATCGCGCCGACGAACGACGGCACGGCGAGCCACAGCCACGGTTTCGCGCGCAGGTTGGCGGGGATTCCGCCGCCATACGCGACGCGTTCGAGACCGCCCGGCGCGTAACGAAAACGCGTTACCTGGACGGCGTCGATCGATTCTTCGCGCACAAGTTCCGGAGCGTTTGGACAGATCACGCGGACCTCGTGGCCGCGCGCGGCCATCGAACGCGCCTGCTCATGCACAAACGTTCCCGATCCGTGGCCCGCGCGGTTCGGATAGCTCGTCGAAACGATCAGGAGGCGCATCAGTCGGTCGGCGGTTTCGGCGAGCGGAGCTCGGCGTCCTCGCGGCGCTTGCGCGCGAGCAGGTCGGAGAGCAGCCGCCGGTTCGCGGCCTGCAGATCGGCGATCACGCCCATCACGATCACCTGAATCCCCACGATGGTGAGGATCGCCGCGAGGATCAGGCTCTGTACGTGCCCCGATCCCGTGCCGGAAAAATACGCGGCGAGAAAACGTAGGCCGATGAGCATGGCCGGGATGATGAGCGCGAGCCCGGCGAGCGCGAACGCCTGCAGCGGGCGGTAGAGAATCGAGATGCGCAGGATGGTGGCGACGCTGCGTGCGACGTAGTTCCACTGCGAACGCATGAGGCGAGACTCGCGCGTCTTGGGGTTCGTGCGGATGGGGACGAATTCGAGCGCGAGCCCCTCGCGCCCCGCCTGAATCAGCGTTTCGAGTGTGTAGGTGTAACTTGACACGACGTTGAGGCGGATCGCCGCCTCGCGCGAATAGGCGCGGAACCCGCTGGTGGCGTCAGGGACGTCGGTTCCCGAGAACGCTCGCACCACGCGGCTGCCCAGACGCTGGAGCGCGCGTTTTTGCGCGCTGAAGTGCGGGATCGCGTCCATGTCGCGGCAACCGACGACGATCTCGGCGCGACCGGCGAGAATGGGATCGACGAGCGCCTGAATGTCCGCCGCCTGATACTGGTTGTCCGCGTCGGTGTGCACCACGACATCCGCGCCCATTTCCAGCGCCCGGTCGAGCCCCGCGCGAAACGTGTAGGCCAGACCGCGATTTTGCGGCCAGCGCGCGACCACCGTCGCGCCCGCCGCCCGCGCGGCCTCGCTCGTGCCGTCGGTGCTGCCGTCGTCGAGCACCAGCACCGCGATCTCGTCGATGCCCGCGAGCGCGCGCGGCAGGTCGCGGATCGTCGCGCCGATCGTGCCCGCCTCGTTGAACGCGGGGATTTGAATGACGAGCTTCACGCGGCGGCCTCGTTGGGAATGCGAAGAAATTTCTAGCACGTTCATCCGCGCGTGGGTACGGGGCGGGCGCCGATCGTACGACGCAAAAAAAGAGGCGGACACAGGGGTTGTGTCCGCTCACGGAGGAAATAGGAACAATGGGGTGCTTGTTGTGCGTCGCTCAGATTCGGTCCTGATTCGTGGCCGTCCTCCTTTGGCGATGCGCCGGTCGGGGTGGGGGAAACCCTGCCGCTTGCCCGCTGTCCCGGTTCGCGACCCGCCAGTGCCCGACGTGCCGCGTTCCGATGAGAGATACGAAAGCAAGCGTCGCGCCAAGATTGTGGACGTTGGTGGTGACGAGGTTTCTTTAGATATTTTGAGGATTTAGCGTTGAAGGAGGAAAACGCGGAGGCGTTGACGCATTACGAAAACACCGAGAGTAGGAATTTTCGTAAACGGAGCTGAAAACATCGGTTCGATGTCTGAGGGACTTATCGGCGGTTTCTCGAAGGACTTGAGTCCTGACCGATCGACGTGCGGCGAGCGGGTTCAGTGATACGTCGGCTTAGTCGGTCCTTCGTCCTTCTTTTCGCTCTTGCCGCCGTCGACCACGCGATACTTCTTGCGGAAGTGTTCGAGCTTGCGTTCGTAATAGGTCTTTCGCACGCGCATGTAGAGCGTGTCGTAACGCAGGAACACGTACGCGAAGATCATCCCGCCCAGGTGCGCGATGTGCGCGATTCCGGGGTTGCGTCCGTCGAGCACGTACAGGAATTCGATCAGACCGGCCATCACCGCCATCCACTTGCCCTTCATCGGGATGATGAAAGCGACGAGGACGACGCGGTCGGGCCACGTGAGGCCCCACGCAAGCAGCAGACCGAAGACGATGCCCGACGCACCGACGGTGGGGATGATCCCGCCCGGACCGCTCGCAACGACCTGACACAGTCCCGCGCCGAGGCCCGACAACACGACGAGCCAAATGAATTTATTGCGGCCGAACTTGAATTCGAGCTCCGCGCCGAACATCCACAGCATCAGCATGTTCATCAGCAGATGGCCGACGCCGCCGTGCAGGAAATGGAAGGTGGCGAGCTGCCAGATCCAACCGCGGAACACGAGCTTGGGCACGAGGCCGAACGCGTCGGTGAACCACGGGAAGAGCGCCTGAAGCACAAAACCGGCGACGTTGGCGATCAGCAGCCCGCGCACGATGGGACCGACGCGCGAGGGGCCGAACTGGACACGCATGTTGCCGCCCTGCCCGAATCCGCCGCCGCGACCGCCCATGCCGCCGCCGAAACCGCCTCCGAAAGGTCTTTGCGTCATCTCGTGACCTATTTGAACGACGCGAGCGCCGAGGTGAGGATTTTGAAGATTTTGTCGAGATGCACCGCCGTCGGGCCGAAGCGATCGGTGAAGAGATTCGATTTCACGCCCGCCCCGCAGGTCATGAGCCGGTGCCCCATCGCGCTCACCTCGATCATCATCCCGCGCTCCTCGTACGACAGCGCGAGATGGCGCAGCGACGCCTGCATCGCGTCGAAGATCGCGAGGATGTCGAAGGGACTGCGAATCGACAGGGCGACCGCGTCCGCGCCCTTGAGAAAAAACAGACCGAGGCGAATGTACGCGGGCGGATCGAGGATGCCCACGCGCAGGACATCGCCGTCGAGCTTGCCGTCGAAGATCGGCTGATCGAACGCAAAGATCGTGTACGAGAACGGGTGCGTCGCGCGTTTCAGGTAGTCCGCGCCAAAGTCGATCAGGTCGAAGATCGTCTGATGTTCAAAGTGCTTGAACAGCGTCTCGCGGATCTGCCCGAGCAGCGACGGCATCTGCTTGAGGAACTCGCGAGCCTTGCCGCGCAGAAACGCGAGATGGATATCCGAGTGGCCCTGCTGGTCGAAGTGCGTCTCGCTGATCGCGCGTCCGTGCAGTCGGATTTCGAGAAAGCCCTTCGCCGGGGCCGCGTGGCGCGCCGCGATTTCGTACAATTCTGGCGTGATGCCCGATTCGATGAACCGGGCCATGTCGTCATCCTGATCGTCCAGCATCATGTGGCTGGAGAATCCGCAGTCGCGCAGTTGCCGCGCGAGCGGTCGGAACATGCCCTGATGGCGTTTGAGATGATCGACGATCGCGTCGGTGAAATTTTCGGCGTGGCGCTTAGCGTGCGGCATCGAGGACGTCCCACAAGACGCGGTCGGTCGCGTTGTCCGCGATGTGCCGCCCGTAGTTGACGTAAAGCAGGCGACCATCGCGATCGATCACGAAGTCCGCGGGCTTTTGTCGCTCATCGCCGTCGAATCGTCCATGCCAGTATCCCGCGAGCGTCGCCTTCGCCGCGCGACCGAGCGCGGCGGGCGCGACGTATTCGCCCCAGGTCGCCCGTTCGACTCCGTAGAGCGAAAAGAGTTCCTTGCCCGGATCGGGGATGACGGTGAGATCGAAGGGACGCTTTGCGTGATGTTCGCGCAACGCCGCCGCGTCGGACTGGATGACGACCACGAGCCGCGCTCCGCGCGATTCGAACTGCGCGCAATTCGCCTGCAGCTCGTGAAATCGCATCTGGCAAACGGGGCAACCCAC